>JAZUDR010000053.1:0-3228 GCA_045639725.1 Candidatus Avigastranaerophilus sp.
CTTAGCAGTAACAGGCTTGGGAACTTCTACTCTTGATTTTGCTGCAATTACCGAAACAACTAAAAGCACTGCTACTTCTAGCGTTATAGTTGCTAAAGTTGGAACAGGTAGTAAAGTAAAACTTGGTGTCCATGCTCTAGCAATTAAGGACGACCCTGAAATCCGTAAAAAATATATGGAAGTCTGGACTGATAGACTAAAATCAATTCCAACAGAATTAAAAACAAGGGTTATTGATATCAATCATAGTGATGCACCTGGCGATGAAGCAAACCCTTTGAGATTCATTATTAGAAGCAACCCAGTTAAGATTAAAGAAAAGAAATAATATAGGCCTACAAACAGCCCGCACACCTCGTGCGGGCTGTTTCATTTTAGCCTTTTCCCATACTATATCTATAACCAGACAAATTTGACACTTATAAAAGCAATAGATATAATTACAATGTAAATACATTACAATGTTATTACATAGAGGTATAATCATGACTAATACAACAGTAACGTTCAGAACCAATGATGTTTTAAAGCGAGAAGCCACAAAAGTATTCGAAGGTCTTGGCATGAACCTTTCTGTTGCAATTAATCTGTTTATGAAGCAAGCGGTATTAAGTCAGAAATTTCCTTGCAGTCTGGAATTAGATGTTTCAAAGAATATTGAAGCAACCTACCCCAAAGACTTCTTCACTCTGTTCGGTTCAGGCAAAAATCTGGGTCTGGATAAAGAACCTCAAGAAATTCCTTTTGATTCAAATGAGGAATTACTTAACTTATGAAATACTATCTTGATACCAACATAATCATTTACGCTTTAAAGGGACAGTATCCGAAGATAATAGAACATTTCAAACAGGTTCCATCGCAGTCAATAGTTATTCCAACTGTTGTCATGGCTGAAATAGAATACGGTGCCCAGAAAAGCAAAGATTATAACAAAACAATCTCTAAGTATAACCAGTTTACAGATGTTTTTAATAAAGCACCTTTTTCAGAAAAAGCAGCAAAAATTTACGGAGAAATCAGAAGCAATCTTGAAAAATCAGGTAATCTGATTGGTCCAAACGACTTGATGATAGCAGCAATAGTTCTATCAGAAAATGGAATTTTAGTAACTAACAACACCGAAGAGTTCCAAAGAATTCCCAACCTAAGATTAAGCAACTGGACCGGATAGATTCGTAATTAACAATTTTCAATTCTCAATAAAACGCTTGTAGGTAAAGTAGAGCCAAATTTCTACTATCCCATAGGCCGATAGGCCTCATTCATATTTGGCGAAGCCAAATCATTCATCGGCCAAAGGCCGCATTCATAGCCGAAGGCTAATTCATTATCTTGTACTTTTCACCCAAAAGTGCTAGTATAAATGCGAATAAGCTTAATACAAACGAGGTGCACTCATGTTATTTCCAGTTCGCAGACCAAGAAGACTTCGCATTGATGGTCGTTTAAGAAATATGGTCAAGCAGTTCACTGTCGAACCGAGACAGTTGATTTATCCGCTGTTTGTAGCAGAAAATATTAAAAAGCCAGACGAAATATCTTCAATGCCAGGTCAGATGCACTGGCCAGTAAGCATGATTGACAAACCTGTTAAAGAAGCCATGAAGAAAGGTGTAACAGCATTCCTTCTTTTCGGAATCCCTTCTCACAAAGATCCTCATGGCGATTCTGGCTGTTCTGACAATAGCGTAATCTGCAAGGCTATCAAGCAGTTAAAGAAAAAATGCCCTGAAGCCTACATCATTACAGATGTTTGCCTCTGTGAATACACAAGTCACGGTCACTGCGGTTTCCTAGACAAGGAAGGAAATGTAGAAAACGACGTTTCCTGCGCTCAATTGGCCAAGATGGCACTTGCACACGTAAAAGCAGGCGCTGACATGGTAGCTCCTTCCGATATGATGGACGGCAGAATAGCAGCAATCAGAGAGCTTCTTGACGACAACGGCTTTACCAACACTCCAATAATGTCTTATTCAGTAAAATACGCTTCTTCATTTTATGGTCCATTCAGAGAAGCCGCAGACTCTGCACCTGGCAAAGGCGACAGAAAAGGCTACCAGATGGATTTCTCCAATTCCAGAGACGCTTCAATAGAACTTGAATGCGACTATGAAGAAGGCGCTGACATACTCATGGTTAAGCCGGGCCTCCCCTACCTCGATATTTTAAAAACTGCCAAAGATATGTATGACTGCCCACTTTGCAGCTATCACGTATCAGGCGAATATTCAATGATAAAGGCTGCAGCCCAGAAGGGCTGGATAGATGAAAAGAAGGTTGTTCTTGAATCTCTCACAGCAATGAGACGCGCCGGTGCTGATCTTATTATCACATATTATGCTCCAGAAGCAGCAGAATGGCTGAAGGAAAACAAATAATGATGCAGCATCCGCATGGAATGGGGCAAATGCCCAAAGGTGTCTTGAGAGTCCTGGCCTGGGAAACCACCAAGGCCTGCACCCTCGCCTGCCCTCACTGCAGAGCTTCCGCTGTAGAAAACAGAAATCCGGAAGAATTAACAACAGAAGAAGGCTACAAAATGCTTGAATCAGCTGCAAACGCTGGTAAATGCATTATTATACTAAGTGGTGGCGAACCTCTTTTAAGACAAGATCTTGAGCTTTTGGCTGCCAAAGCAGTAGAACTAGGTCACAAGCCTGTTGTTTCATGCAATGACGGTTCTCTTCTAACTGACGAAAGAATCAAGAGTCTCAAAAAGGCTGGCGTCCAGCACTTCAGCTTCAGTATGCATTCTGAGCTGGAAGAAGACCATGATAAATTCGTAAGAAAACCCAATGCCTACAAAAACGCATTAGCAGCCTTTGAAAGAATCAAAGCCAACGGTCTCTCCTTCCAGATAAACACAACGGTTCTGCCGGGTAATTTTCAGCGTCTCGACAAGATTATGGACTGGGTTATCTCATTGGGCGCCTCTGCATGGCACCTGTTCTTCATTGTTCCAACAGGCCGCGCATCAAGCGGAAGTGACGAGGTTAAGCTTTCCCAAGAAGATACCAACAAGGTTCTTGAGCATATTTCCGAGCTTGCTGATACAGAAAAAATACCCATAAAGGTAACCTGCGCACCGCAGTATGCCCAGCTAAGAGCTTCTCAGGGCAAGCCTTCAGGAAGTCATGGAAGAAGCTGTATGGCTGGTAATGGTTTCATATTTGTAAGTTGGAAGGGCGAAGTTAAGCCATGTGGCTATTTTGACATGGTCGT
>JAZUDR010000054.1:0-4128 GCA_045639725.1 Candidatus Avigastranaerophilus sp.
GACCGCTTGGCCTCCGACTTATTAGAGGGCAAGTAGTTTACCAACGTGAGTTGGTGCTAGGTGGGTGTGCTCAGGGACAGATAGCAACGGATGAACAGCCAAGCAGGCCATGAGCAGGTCAAAGAGTCGGGATTTTTGCCTCGGTATAAGATGGTATGTAGTTTCCTCTGAGAAGTTTTGTGCTTTGCTGTCTTAGCAGAATTTCGGATAACCACTGATGCTAATGAACTAAGTTTTGATATGATGGCAACGGATGAACAGCCAAGCAGGCCAAACAGCCAGAATTTTTCAGCCTCGGTTTTAGGAGGTTGGTAGTTTACCAGAGTATTTTTGCCAGACTAATCTGTGTTAGCAGTTGTTTGATAATAAGTGTCTGTAAGTATTCCTTGTTAATACTTTTTATTTTACAAAATTATGTGTTTAATTGCGAGATTTTTGCAAATTAATAGCTGTTGTTGTTGACATATACGCTTAGAACAATTAAAATTGAACGTGAAAAGGGGGAATCACTATGCTTTTAGAATTCAAGGTTAAAAACTATAAATCCTTCTCAGAAGAAGCAACGTTTTCTATGATTCCTGCTCCAAAGCAGACCGGACTTGATTACAGCATTCTTATAGAAAAAGCAGGAAACTGTAACCACAAAGCGCTCTGTTCTGCAGTGATATACGGTCCAAACGCATCTGGAAAGACAAACATCATTGGTGCCATGGAAACGTTAAGGGCCATAGTCTTAAGGGGAAACATTAAAAATAGTGACATGAGCCTTTCACCCAATGTTGCTGCGTCAACATTAGAACTTATACCAAACTGCAATAGTGAGGGCGTTCCTACAGAATTTTCAATCAGCTTTGTGGAAAAAGGACTTCTTATCAGCTACTCAGTGGTAATAGAACTTGGCAGGTTTCTTGAGAAAGACTTTCCTCGTAGGATTGTAGAAGAAAAACTTAGCGTAAATGGAAAGCTGGTATTCTCTCGTGGAAAAGATTTCGAGGTTGCGCTTCCTGTAGTCATCAGGCATCTTTCTAATGCTAGTATTAAAAGGATAAGTGCAAAAACAAAAGATATCGCCATAAGTAGTCTATCGGATACTGAGCTTTTCTTAACAAACGGATTTAAGGCCATTTTTGCTCAAGAATTGGTTACGCTCATCACTGGTTGGTTTTCCAATAGATTCATGGTTATCTACCGATCTGATGCATTGAAAATTATGCGCAGATTTGCTGAACCAAAAGAGAATACTATTTATGTAGAAGCAACGCTTACCGAAGCAGCTAAGGAGTTTGGCATTAACTCCAATGCTTTAGGCTATCGTGCTAATGGTGAAGGTGATGATGTTATGCTTTGCTCCATTTTCAACGACAACAAGATTGCCATTCCAGCAGATGCTTTCGAGTCATACGGAACAATTCGATTTATCAACGAATTCCCATTGGTCATCAATGCTCTCATAAATGGAGGAACATTGGTAATGGACGAGTTTGACGCGTCTATTCATCCGATGGCTTTGATGAACATCATTTCGATTTTCCACAACGATGAGATTAATAAGAATCATGCCCAATTGATTTTTAACACGCACAATCCGATATTTCTGGATGCATCGCTATTCAGAAGAGATGAAATCAAGTTTGTGGAAAGAGACAATCAAACGAATAATAGCACTCATTATTCTCTTTCTGATTTCAAGACAGCGGACGGTGTTAGAAAAGGTGAAGATTATATGACTAACTACTTCGTCAACCGGTATGGTGCCATCAGTGATATAGATTTTTCGCCAATTCTCGAAAAGATTATCGCTACTGACGAGGTAAAATAAAAATGCTGGAAACGAAAAAATATACGCTAACGGTTGAAGGCGAAATTCCATAAACGAGGTCGTAGAAAGAATTCTGACCGAGTGTGGTGTAATGTAAATTTTTTCAATATAAGAATTTTGTATTTTGTCAGTAAGCAACAATATACAACCAAATGGGAATTCTGCTAAAAGGTATCAGATTAAGCCGATAAAGCAGGTTATATTGAAATACAAACTAGGAGGTAACCCTGATGAAGAGTAGTTATAAGGTAATTCATTATTATAGCAAAGAAGATGAATGCTTTTTGGCTTTTGCACCGGAGTTACCCGGATGTTTTGCTGACGGCAAAACTTTACAGCTAGCCTTAGATAATTTGGATACGGTCATAGAAGAATGGATTAGTGTTGCAAAAGAAGAAAAAAGAGAGATACCGGTTCCGGTTGGCAATAAATATTAGAACTATTATAATGTAAGTTTTGGCGATGTGATTTGAACTATAAGCTATAACTTTAATCAATCAGTCGTGTCAATTATTAAAAATCAATTCAGATAGCAATATCTGAAATTTGGTAAAAACTCCGAAGGAATTTTTTTAGTTAGGATAACTTGTGCTAGATTTCTGTTAGAATTAACTTTTCTGAGCTGTTTTGGCTAAATTATTGAGCGCGGCTTCTAATTTCTTAGGAGTCATGCCCAATTCTTCAGCTGCTTGTTTTAAAGTTAAGAGACCTTTTTTGATAAGTCTAGAGACTAAGCTAAGCTGACCTTCAGCTTTTCCTTTTAATATGCCTCTGTTTTCTATTTCGCTTAATACTTTACACATGGTTATTGGTTTTCCTTTCCGTTTTGTTACAAATTTACTTAGTTGACCAAATGCAGGATCACCTGTTACGGCTCTCATCATTTGAAGAATTTCGTTAACATGATTAAATGTATCCTGAGAACCAACATAGTTTTGGTTTTTGCGCTTTTGCACAAAATAGTCAGCAACTATTTTGAAGTCTGACTTGAACATATTTACCTGTTCTTCTGACAAGAATGCAATCTCAAAGAGATTTATCTTATAATCGTTAACATAAGGTCTTAGTTCTGGTGGAACTACCAACGTCTTCAGCAGACTTTTGGGCTTTCTCCAATGTTTGTCACCGAAGTATAATACAATGGTGACAACTGGATAGGGGACTACTTTTTCTTCTGAACCCTTGTCGTCTGCTTTCGCTAGTAGTTCTGTCAGTTGCTGTTTATATGAGGCCCCGTCATAGGCTATGGTTCTGAGAGCCATATACGGATCATCACGGGTTTGGTTCTCTAATCCCAGCAATGCCAGACGAACTCTTTGGCTTTGAATCCAATACTTGGCAACATCACGGGTTTCTTCGTGAAGTTTCCCATTATCAGCCTTAAAATAGGAGACAGGAGATGCTTCTTCAAGTTTATCCTCTGTCACAAGTGGTTTTCCCTTGAAGAGCAACACATTAATTATGTCGGCAAATACATCATTATATGCTTCCAGAGTTTTTTCAGAAATGTCTTTCTGTCCCATAATCAGAATACACCTTCCATTTAGATTATAAGCAGACTTTTATTTCTATGCAAGTGGTTTTGATGTTTCGCTGAAAATTAAAAGTTGTTTATGATAGCAATAATATTAATATAATGTTTACAAATCTTAACAAAATACTTTGTCTGATTTTCTGTTTTCAAATGATTACTATAGGAGGAAAGAAAAAATTCCTCATAATTTTAATTATGTGAGGTGTTTTTATGGAAAATCAGGCTGTTAAAGAAGTATTGGAAGTAATAGAAAAGATTAAGGGTTCTCTAATGAGAAGAGAATACAAGGACAGCGTTTTCAGATACCTTTTTGGTCGCTATGAAAATAAAGAGAATCTGCTGAGTCTTTATAATGCTTTGAATGGCACGGATTATAAGAACAAGGATGATTTAAGGATCAATACAATTGACGGTATTCTGTCGCTGGGAGTTCATAATGATGTTTCTTTTATTCTGGATAGCCAGATGATGCTGTATGAGCATCAGAGTATTTACTGTCAGAATATGCCTTTACGTGGACTTGTGTATTTCACAATTCTGTATTATAAGGAGATATTTAATGAAAAGAGTATCTATAACTCTAAGAGGTTAATGATTCCAACGCCAAGGTATGTTGTTTTTTACAATGGGCAAGACAAAGATCTTCCCGATAAGGTAGTTCAAAAACTCTCTGATTCTTTTGAAAACCCAAAAGATAGTGACGGTTTTGAATGGACTGCTACCATCTTGAATATTAACTATGGTCATAACAAAGAAATTCTGTTAAAATGTAGAG
>JAZUDR010000055.1:0-8738 GCA_045639725.1 Candidatus Avigastranaerophilus sp.
TGTTTCCAGATCATCCGGATGAATAGAGTTGAATAGATGCGCCTTTCCATTCATATAATCAGAAACAGGATACCCCGTAATACTCTCAACGTATTTGCTCATAAATACAGGAGTAAAATCTTCATCCCAAAGGGACTGATATGCAACTAATGGGAGAACTTCTGTCATTTCTCTTGCAAGCAGTTCGTCATTTTTAACCTTTTCAGAAGTTCTTTCTACTTCTTTTTCTAGATATTTCTGATGCTTCTGCAGGAAGAAAATAAATAAAGTGATTATTATTGAAAGAATAGAACCAACCCAGACTACAGCCAACGTTGGAGTATTATCAAAGAAGCCTGAGCCATAATGTCCTTCCAATGCAAAAATTCTTAGGCCTAATGTCTTATTCAAGAAGAATATAGGCACTACCGTCTGGAAAGTTTTATCAATACGGGCATTTCTCGGGAAAACAGCCAATTGTCGTTCTCTATCTTCATTATCGTCTACTTCAAAAATTTCGAAGCAAACCTTTTCTGCTTTGAAATACTCCATAGGCATCAGATGTTCCAGGAGACTCTGTAATTCGATAATAGAAACAATCATGCTATTAAAATGATTAGCATCTACAAAATCATAGGGTGAGAATACCTCTAGTCCCTGCCCGATAACGCCAGTAAACCTGTTCTGAATATCCTTCGGGCTTAAAGCCACTGATTTACAGGTCGCCATCATATATCTAATAGCTTTTCTTCTCGTAAACTCAATATATTCATCACCTAAATGTGAATTAAGTATATTTTTCGGATATTCATAGGAAGATGGCCAATAATACATATCATCATCTATTTCAAGAGTTTTTCCACCTACTTTGTCAAAAACTCTGACTTTATAATTAGCATTTGTTTTAAGTCTAATTGATTCTTCAAATTTTTTGATATCTGAACCCTTAACTCTAGTTCGTGATTCAAAAGATATGCAATTACCATACTCTTGAATTTTTCCCAAAATAGTGTCAAACTCTTCAACTGTTTTATTTTTTAGATATTTTCTAAAGCTTAATACACCAAGGAGTTCAGTCTTAAGTTTATCAAATAAGCCTGTAATCTGTTCTGATTTTGCTTTTGCAACATCCTCAAAATATGCAGTGTTATCATCAAAGCTTGCAACACTTACATAATAAGCAAATATGCTAGTAATACCAATACAGAAGGCAAAAACTACGGCAGGAAGAATTACAATAGAGGTTTCTCTTGACCCACTCAATTGTTCATTACTATAAAAAATAGAAATACAAAACATCATGAAGCACGTTAAAAACATCATAACAACTAGACCAGCTATAATTTCAGTTGTAATGGCAGCAACATACTTATCAAAAACATAATCAAGAATTATTACAGAATAGACTTCATTTGTATTTTTCTTCTGTAATGGCACAAGAACCGAAAGGAAATGGCTGAATTCATCTGTATAGGAATCAACTAAGTATCGTTTTTCTTTAAAGCAATTTTTAACAGAAACTGGAGGCAATAAGTATTTAGACCACTTTGGCGAACTCAACACTTCGCCAGGCAGATAACTTTCCGGTCCAAATATATAATCCTCTCCATCCTTCCAGACAGTGCACAAGCCTGCATAGTCGTCATTTGTATTCTTATATGCCAAAAGAAGTTTGTTGATTTTATCAAACTTTACGTTCTGCTCAACACTATCTGCATGAGGCTGCAAATCCTCCATATCAACAACACGAGCAACCTTGACAGCAAAGTTAACCATCTTATCAATTAAAATATTGCTCTTGTAATCAATTCTAAGTTCTCTAAAACACAGACCAACAATCAGTGTCAGAATAACAACAACAGGTGTCAAATAACCAGAAAAAAGAAGGCTCTTTACTGTGACAACCTTTTTACCATATGCCCATAGATTATATGAGGCATAGCCTATGCAAATACTCATCAAAGAAAGTATTACGACCTTGGATATATGGGAGTATGCATTCTGTCCTTCAGGTAAATTCCAGCCAAAAACAAAAGCAAATATACCAAAAATCAATTCAAGGGAAAAAACATATAAAATAGCCTTAGCAAAACAGTTCAATGATTTATCTTTGTTAATTTCTGATTTTTTCTTAACCATGGAAGCAATTTTATATGCTATTGGTATTAAAACCAAAAACTCCCAAACAACAACGTTAGAATAATTTTTTTCAAAAACCAGTGGGATTATCAGGATTAGCAAATACCCAACAGTATTTCTAAGTGGAATATTATTCCCTTTAATTATATTAGCGTTTCTATAGCCCAAATATAAAGTTAGCGCAGAACCGACAAAACCAGCACCTATTACGACTTTTAAGACAGGATTATTGAAAATTCCGTTATAACATTCACACCACTTTGTTAACAAACAGCATAGAGCCGTAAGCAATAAATAATTCCACGGAATATAATTTTGTTTTTCTTCAGAAGAAAAACAGCTTAAATCAGTATTACCAATATGCCAAATTCTAATTCTCTGATTTTTATACAAAGAATAAGATAAATATGTAATCAGCAGCCAGAATAAGCCTATTGTAAAAAATAAAAAGTCTTCTCTATAAAAAATAAAGTTTTGTATCATAATTTATTCTTTGACATCAGAAGGCGTATCAGCAGTCTGAGCACCAGCCTCCCTTGTAGCAAGAATTTCATCAAAAATATTCATCATACCCTTTGAATTATTATTAATGATGTTTGCATAATCAAGTTGTTCTGTTGGAAGTTCAGTTTCAATCAATTTTTTACTGAGCTCAACAATTGAAACAACAGGAGCTTTAACTTCCTTACAGATATTATCAATAAAAGCTTCCTTAGCCGCACTGCTAGATTCAGCCTGTAAAGTCAGATTCTGTATTTTAATATTTTCTTCCTTCAAAATATCATTAATTTTCTCAATTTCTTCAATAACATTCTTTTGTTCATTTTCAGCAGCCTTTTCTTCAGAAATGTCAATAAAAAAGCCATCAATCCATTTAAGTCCGCCAAAACTGTCAAATGCTGGCACAGCACGGCCATATGACCATATAATTTTATTGTTTACCATATTCTTAAATGCTACTTCAACTTCTAAAGGCTTATGTTCAACTATAGACTCAAGAACAAGTTTATTGACAACATTAAAATCAGAATCACTGATAACATCTTTGATAGAATACTTACCACTAATAAAGTCAGATGCTGCTAAACCAGTCCAGTTTTCTATTTCTGAGTTAATAAACACAACATCGAATGATTCTTCTCGGTCTCTTTTCTTTAATCTATAAGAGACAACCGGCAGCTTTTCTGTAATTTCCTGAACAAGGCCGGCACGTTTTTCTGCTTCAGATATCTTTACATCAAATACAGCCTCAAGTCGGCGCTGGTTAATCTGCTGATAAACAAAGAACAATGAGAATACCAGGGCAAAAACAATACCTGCTAAGGCAGTGGCGATAAAGGTATTAGTAGTCCAAAAGTCAGAGAAAGAATAGTTAGATTTCGGATAAATTCTTACTGCGATAGTCTTGCCAAAAGCAAAGATAGGATAAATATAACCAAGTGACGCAGAACGCCAGCTTTCAATCTTTGCTTTATCCGGATTTTTTGGGAATGAAGCCATAGGCTTTTCATTAGAACCGACACCATAGAAAATTTCATAATCATAATTAGAATTTTCGTTATAAGCAGACGGGTTAATTCTGTCTATGATATCTTGTAAATTAAGAAAAGCAACAAACATAGAATTGATGTTGCCATTATCATCATACTGTGATGGACCTAGTATCATTAACTGCCCTTGGAACCTTCTTCTTGAGGCTGGAACAGCGTGAATTTGTCCAGTTTTAAGAACAGCATCTATTGCAATTCTTAAATGTGACAAAGAAGAGTAATTTAATCCAAGACTTGTTTTATCATCAGGGTAAGTAAACAAAGCAGGCCAATAAACCCTGTAAAGATTCTGGGTCTCAGCCTTCTTTTTTACACTACTACCTAAGTATGAGCACACATAATAATCATTATAGTTATTAACCTGTCTGGCTATATTTTCAAAGTTTCTTAACTCTCGTCCTGGAACAGCAGTAATTAGACGCAGATTATGAATATCAAAGTAATTACTCATTTCTTTTGCGAAATTATTAAATTCTTCATAATTATTAAACCAGATTTTATTTCCGCTTACATTCTGCAATATCCATTTTATCTGTGCTGCTTCACTGCTTATAGCTTCATTTATGCCCTGTCCCTTAGCATCGGCAGTGCTATAGAAGCTTTGTCTATTAAATACCAGATTATAATCAGTTGCTATGTAAGCTATTGACGAGATAGCAATGATCATATAAATTGAAACGCCCAAGGCTAAGGCATACCATTCATCAAAGAACCATTTAAATTTTGAATCAGAATATTTCACTGAAACATTAACTATATATGCAAAAATAGGAAAACCCATTAAAAACATTATATACAGCAAAGAACTAGTTGCAATTCTTCCGATTTGCGAATACCAGTTTTCTGCTTCAATATCTGTTCCCAATACTTGCGTATTTTTCCCAGAATCATCATCAAAAGGAACATAGGCCGTGATAAAATCACCAAAACGATTGTGATACGGCCCGACAACAATTGGGGTCTTTGATTCTACAACATAATTCAAAGAATCTATATTTTCAAGATACTCTGCATTATATTCTGATACCAGATTATTATTCAGCAATAGATTACCGTCATTGTTAACTAAATATCTGGAACCTACTCTTCTAAGAGTAAAAATGCCATTAGGCTTAATGGACATAGGCTCAAACATTGCATACGCTTTTATAAGTTCAGTAAACTTAGTGTTTGCAGATTTATCTCCTACACCGTTTAAATAGGAATCCTGTTTTTCAATATTGATAGACCTTACAATACCAGATGCAATACGCACAAGACTAGTCTTAAAGATGTCGTTTGTGTAGTTTACTCTCCAATTTACAAATACCATGGCAAATACAAGAAAAATGGCAATACAAACGGGGAAATATATGCTATGTGTGAAGAAATTCTTTTCTCTGAGCTGGTCTTTTGCAAACTTTATGAAGCATAAAGCAGCAATTACAAAAAATATAATAGACGCAAAATGATACCCAGAAGAGCTTGGAATAAGTATTCCCACAATCTGCTCAAAGCTGTCTAATACGGATGTTTTTTGGTAATATTCAACAAATCTGCAAATTAAGTAACAAATAAAAAAAACACCATACAAATAAACATATTTAAGCTTATATATACTATTAAGCTTGTAAAAAACAAGAAAACACTGTATGACAGGAGGAAAAACAACTAAAAGATGAACAACAGACACACCTATCTTGCCATCAATAAATGAACCGATAAAAGCTAAGGCGAGCATCACTACAAGATACTTAGAATCAAAAAAATTCTTTATTTCCAGAATTACTGAAGATTTTGAAGCAAATCTGAATAACGTAAAGCAGGAAACAACTATGACTACATAAGTCAGAGGTAATATCCAATGCATATCTCTGAACGGTGAGGCAAAAATAGCTATCCAGTTCGGAAGTCCGTAAAGCATTACAGCATACGCAAATATATCCCATGGAAGCTTTGGCATTTCATGCTTCTCATCGTAAATTATCCTTGAATAATCATTTTTATATAGAAAAGCAGAAGCTAGTGCTAGCAGAAAATACATTCCACCATAGCAGAATTCTACATAATCGTTAATAAAAATATTCAAGTCACGGAACATACTTCACACCGTTTTGTTTTTATAGTCTTCTTCCAATTTTGCAGCGTAATCTTTTTCTACAGCTAAGCCGGTCAAAAGAACCTTTACCGGCTTCTTATCAGCATCCCTTTGAAGAACCTTGAGAGTGAATTTGTGCCATGGGTCTGTTTCTGCCTTTGTCAGGCGAAAAATATACTCTGCTTTTTCGTTTTCCATCAATATTTCAGCCAAATAATTTACATCACTTAATTTTATGATGTCTGAAAAATGCTCCTGAACCACATTTACTGCAAAATTATTTATGGCCGTAGTGTAAGAGGTTTTCACAGAACCGTCTGAGGCAGCAGGAAATGCCTTTATTACTGTATATACATTATTCACAATATCAATAATGTAGCTAGACTCAAAGTAATATAACAAATCTTCAAAAATCTGTTTTTTCATTACTTCTTCGTTAATGTTATAAACAGCAATAGTTAATACTGGTTTTTTATCATTATTGCTCACATAGGCTTTTAATCTATACCAGGTCCATACATTATCAAGCTTAAGGCGATATTCAATGCCAAAAGAAAAGTCACCCTTCTTAAGGTTCGCTTTTATAAGCTTCTCATCTAATTTTTTTCTTACTTCTTCTATATCATCCGGGTGAACAGTATTGTCCAGTAAAGCCAACATATCCTTGAAAAAGTCTCTACCAGCCTGTTCATTTTGTACAACCTGCTTACTATAGGTTTCAGATTCAGTATAATTTATATAAGAATTATCAGTAAGATTGATAATAACAAGTGTTTCACTTTTATTACACATATTAGCAAGAGCGGCTTTCAATTGGCCCATAGTCTTATTGCGTCTGAAGTTATGATGCATAAAAAGCAGACACAAGAAGGCTATTGTCAGAAGCATATAAGGCAGTATATGCCATATAGACTTCCTCATATTATTGTAAGTTATGAAACCATCTATCCATTTATTATTGATTCTATCAAGCGTGCCGTCTTTTATCATGCTTTTAAGAGCTTCATTAACTCTGTCCATCAACTGGGTATTGTCTTTTCTGCTGCAAATACAGACATAACTGATGCCAAGACTTATCGTCGGCTTCAATTCTTTTATTCCAAGCTTTTCAAGCATTTCAACTGCTATGGAATATCTGCAGATAAAGCAGTCACAGAGCCCTTTCATGGTAGCCTCAATAGCTTCAGTAGTAGTTGGGAATTCAATGCAGTTACTATAAAGACCAGTATACTGAACAATATCCTTACTATTGGCGTCTACTACAATCGCTATTTTTTTGTCATAAAGATCTGCTATGTTATTTATTTTACGCTTGCTGAAAAATACAAAATGGTCTCTACAGGTTGGTATTGATGGCAATAGATTATAGGTCTCATTAACTCTTGAATTACTTTCACAGGTCATAACCAGATCAGCGGTTCCATCATTGATTTCTTGCAATGAATGCTGCCAATTAATAAAATGCAGTTCAAGATTAACATGCATTCTATTTGCTATTTCTGCTATCAACTCAACAGAACGGCCTGTTTTTTCCCCATTCTTATCTTTGTAGGAAAATGGCTTATAATCAAAATCGGATAAAACTCTGATTGTTTCTGTATATTTGTTTAGTGGCCTGATTTCTATACGCGGTTCCGGAACCAGATAACCATTATTTCTGAAAAATAAGAGTATAGCTATCAAAATCAATAGAATGCTGATTATTCCTAAATAGCTATTTCGTGTTAGATTAAAGCTTTTACTACTATCTGTTTTGTTTTCCATACACTTACCTATAGTTGTTTTCCCTTAAATTAACCTATTAGCAAAGGATAGTCAATATTTTTGTAGAACAACACGGAACCCTGTAAGTTGTGTACACGAATCAAAATTAGAACAGGCTAGTCTTGAAGCCGAGCGGCAGTATCTTGGTTCTGAATTCCAGCTTCCGCCACGACAAGTATGCATTTCACCTGAAGTTTCCCCGACAGGGTCAGTTTCATCTACTTTCACAGAAGATTTTGCCAAATCACGGCACCATTCCCAGATATTTCCGTGCATATCGAATATGCCCCATCCATTAGGTTTCTTTAAACCAACAGGATGTATAACATCATCAGAATTACCGGCATACCAGGCAACTTCATCTAATTCCTTGCAGATTCCCTCACTATTAGAAATATTTCTACCTGAATTCAGAGACTCTTTTGTTCCTGCGCGGCAGGCATATTCCCATTGTGCACTTGTTGGTAGGTCATACCGGTAGCCCTTTGGTCTCTGCCCTTCTGTAAGGCGGTTAAGAATTTCACAGAATTGCTTAGCTTCGTTCCAATCCACATTATCAACAGGATTATTATCATTTATAAAAATGGAGGGATTATCCTTTTCTGTTATAGAACAATACATGGATTGGGTTATAGGGTAAATGCCTATATAAAAATCCTTTGTGATAGTTATTTTACGCTGATATTCATCGTTCCAGCGACCAATCTCAGATAACGGGCTTCCTGCAATATAAAAACCAGCAGGACAATGAACCATTGGAATTCCATTGAACATTGGCGGTTCTATAGATTTTTGTGACTTTTCAGCAACAAGCTGCGGCTCAGGTGTAGTCATTTCTGTTTCAACGACAGCAACCAACTCCGTTTCATCTTCTATTACGGATTCTGCGTATTGATTCTGCTCTTGCTCTGGTTTCAGTTCTGGTTCTGGTTCTAATTCTTGCTCTGGGTCTGGCTCTGGTTCTAACTCTAGCTCTGGCTCTGGCTCTGGTTTTGATTCCTGCTCCAGCTGTATTTGTAACTCCGGTTCAGACTCCGGTTCAGACTCCGGTCCTGAAGCTATTTCTTGCTTTTGGTCCTGTTCAACAGAAACAACAGGTTCTTCTAATAAATCTTCATTTTCGTCTTCATCGTCATCAACAAATGGAATATCTAATAAGCCCGAGGGATCACCACAGAAAATACACTTAGTGACCTTCGCAAAACCCTCTGGAGCCTCCCACTCGCCAC
>JAZUDR010000056.1:0-7178 GCA_045639725.1 Candidatus Avigastranaerophilus sp.
GGTGGCGGCGGTGGCGGTGGAACCGTCGAAACCGATGTGGAATCATTGATTGCCAGCGGTTGGGAAGACTTTAAATACGGCGCATACAGTAGTGCTATATCAAAATTCAATGATGCACTAGCTAATGCAAAGATTACAGACTCCCAAAAGGCGAGTGCATACAATGGTTTGGGTTGGGCTAATCTTAAAGCCTCTGGTGCAGATTCTGCATATTCTGCTTTCAATCAGGCTTCTAAGCTTAATGATGAAGCTAAGATTGGGTTAGCAGCAGCTTTGATGAAGCAGGGCAAGAGTGGTTGTCAGCAGGCTGCCGGGTTGCTTGAAGACTTAGGCCTCAAGGAAACCTCAACAACATTTACAGCGATTCATCCAATCGGTGTAACAAATGCTGGTGCACATGCAATGCTGGCCTGGTGTTACTTTATGATAGGTAACGACGATGGCGCAAGACAGCAGATTGTGTTTGCTACAGCAGCCGATGGAATGAGCGATAGTGCTGTTGCTCAGATTTATAACTCATTATTAGCAATGGGCCTCACAATTACACAGTAATAAAAAAGCCGCGGTTTCGATGAAACCGCGGTTTTCTTTTTAGGGCATTATGAAAGCTCAGGCATTTCGTCTTTTACGTGAGAGATATTTGTGTGATATACGAATTCTCTAGTGATGACATTAATTTTATCGCCTTCTATTAAGGCTCTATACCGGAATTTTGAATTATTTACACAAGCTCTGAATTCTGTATCCTGAAGTTCAAAAATATGAACGCCATCTTTTTCATTTATGTAGAAAAGTGTTTCCGGACCCTCCTGAAGGGTCAGGTCATTTTCATCTGCTGAACCTGCTGAGAATTCATTATCGTCAAGATAATATCTGAATGTAATTCCATGACCTACATACTCATCAAGCCAGGCTTCTTTTAGTAGTTCCCATGCTATATAGAATCCTAATCCTAACATTCCGCCAATCAATAGGAATGAAAGAAGGTAATTGGGGTTATTAAGCAGCATTTTGTCTATCAATGCTCCAGCGATGATGAAAGACGGGGTAATTCCCATTAGGGCCTTGCATAGATTCTTGAAGTTTCCGTGTAAAAATCCGAAGGTGCATGATAAGCTTATTGATAATAACAGCCACCAGAAAAATCTGAATACTGAATTGGGTATGTTTGAACCAAAATTTATGAAGGATTCGATGCTAATAGAATACACAACGCTGGACAAAGCTGTTAAAGAAAATGCTATTACAAATGCAGACAGGAAATATGTGGATGCTTTTCTTAGCTTGCGTTCCATGATAATTATAGGAAACGTATTTATAAGGGAGGCAAAAAAACCGCAAAAAATACTTGCGGTCATTAGGCCTGTTTGGAAATTTCCTATTAAGTCCCAGGGGTTGCCTTCACGATAAAACATCCAACTGAATAACCCAGCTAACAATCCTGAAACTATACTTTCTACAAAGAAAAGCAGATTCACACCTACCCCCTGACTCCAGTTCCTAATCTACAATCCCCAACAGTAATCTGCTCTCAGTCTGAGGAATCGAACTGAGAGCAGATTATTGTTAGTCTATTGTTTCAACCAGGGTAAGTTCTGTTACGAAGTAGATATCGTATGCTTCCTGGATTTCCTGTGGGGTAATAGAGCAATTTTCATCTTCAAGATAGCGTTTGCGGTCTCTTATGATATTGAGAATATCACGTGGATGAACTGCTCTTAAGCCACGTTTTTTGGCTTTATATATTTCAAGAATCTGTTTGATATTTTCTGGATCAAACTTGAGACCAAGTTTATCACAGGCCCCGTGCCAAATGTCGGTGTATTCCTGAACATTTGGATTTCTAACATTAATCTTGTATGGCAGACGTCTCAGGAATGCATCATCAACAATCTTCATCGGGTCGAGGTTTGTGCTGAACAGAATGATTTCGTCGGTTGGAACCTGCATGCGCTGACCGCCAAGAACGAGGTAGTCAACCTTATTTTCAAGAGGAATGATGAAGCGGTTGAAGATTTCTTCTACACCACAGCGCTGACGACCAAGGTCATCTACGAGAAGAACGCCGCCAGTAGCTTTAACCTGTGGTGGGGCGTCGAAGCAGCCATATTTGTTATTATATTTAACTTCAAGGTCATCGAGGGTTAATTCGCCGCCGACAGTAATTAACGGTGGTTTAACAACAACCCATCTTTCATCGAAGCCGTCCATATCGAAGTTTTCGACAACCTGATGGCAGCTTGGGTCGAATACTCTAACGAGCTGCCCGCCAATTTCTACAGAATAAGGAACAATCATTGGAGGCAACAGTTTGATTACAGAGCTACAAAGGAAAGTCTTACCATTGCCAGGGAAGCCATATACAAATGCTGGCTTACGAGCGCAGACTGCCTGACCAATCTGGAAGAGAACATCTTTATAGCCAGTGTGCTGAGTAAACTTTTCTTCCATAAGAGCCCTGTTAATTTTAAAGCTCTTTTTTGATTCACCGAGAACCTGGTTGGTTATTCTGATATATTCATCAAAGCTTACAGGAGCAGCGCCAATATAAGCATCGCGGTCCTGGATGCTCTTTGCTCGTTCAACGCCCTTGGGATAAAGACCATACTGATAATCATCACCCATGCCTGTGCCGCCAACCATGGCGACCAGTTCCTGTTTTTTTAAATCAGATATAATCTGGGAAACTATTTCTGTATTTACTTTGAGGCGTTTTGCAATTTTGCGTGGAACGTCTTTGCCGTGCAAATAAAGTTCTTTAATAATGAGGTTTGTAAGTATTTCGGGGTCTATTTTTAAATCATAAAGTGTAGTAGCTTCTCTTGGAAGAATGGTTTTTAAATCAAGAGCCATAAGTGACCTCCATCAAATATATACCTACAATCTAATACATAAATCCTCGCAACGCAACCCCCATTCTAATTCATGATGCATAATTTGAGGGCCGCTTCGCTGGAGGGCGCTTACGCTAGAAGGGCGACCTTTGGTCTAGAAGGGCGCAGCTTCGCCGCTAGAAGGGGATTGTTTAGCTGACGCTATTAGCTACTCTCTGCCAATCGAATTCATAATGCACAATACACACAGTTATTTGTTTATAATAAGCTATCAGCTTAGTGCCAATGCCTGAACTTAGAATTGAAAATTGAGAATTTTTGGTTTTGTTTTACTGCTGCTTCGACTGGTTTGAGGCTGCAATGAAATGCATAATGCACAATTGATTGTTGATTGGGTTTGCAACTGTTGACGCCCCGCGAGGCCTTCCTCCAAAGCGAAGCGTGGGGGAAGGTGGATTCTGCGAAGCAGAAGACGGATGAGGGCTATAAAATCACCCTTATACATCCACTGCTATAAAAACATTCTGCCTTCCAGCTTCCTTGCTTTCTTCGTTTTGCTTGAGTATTAGCCACGCTCATGATAAAATTGAAATCAATCTCTGATATTTCATAAATAAGGTGCTTTGAGTTATGAAATCCAATTTTGAATTCCTTGAAAAAGATTTCCATGTATTAGCTAGTTTCGGCTACATGGCAGAAAAATATCTTTATAGTGATTCAAACTCCTGCCTTATGAAGCTTGGAATGATCGGTGAAACCATTACTAAGCTGATGTTTAAATTTGAACATATTAAGCTTCCTTTTGATTTAGATAGCTGTGATAGAATCCGCCATCTTTTCAAAGAAGGATTTCTGGAAAAGGATATTGTAGATATTCTTCATTCCTTGAGAAAAATCAGAAATCGTGCTGCCCACGAAAATTATGAATCTGTAAAAGACGGTGAAACCATTATTAAAATGGCATACGGTTTATGCCAATGGTTTCAGTATACCTATGGCGATCCTGACATGGATTTCCATGATGCACCTTTCGTAATGCCTTCAAAAGACGGTGACGAAATAGAATCTTCCGGTCAGAGAACACCAGGAATTATTCAGATAACAAATGAGCCTGCAAGCAAAGACGCTGAAAAAGCTGAAGAAGAAAAGCTTATAACAGAATCAGAAAAAGCAGCAGAAAAAGCTAAGCCAGTTGCAAAAGAAGAACGTCAGCAGCAATCACAGAAGGCCGCTTCCCTTAGATTCAAATCTGAAGAAGAAACACGTTATATTATTGACGAACAGCTTCGTGAAGTTGGCTGGGAAGCTGACAGCAAAGTTATAAAATATTCAGAAGGTGTGCGTCCTTCAAAGAATAAAAATATGGCTATTGCAGAATGGCCGACTCTCTCTGCCGATGGTAAAAAGGGTTTTGCCGATTATGCTCTGTTTATTGGCGAAAAGCTCTATGCATTTATTGAAGCTAAAGCTGCAATGATTGATGTATCATCAGTAATAGACAATCAGTGTAAAGTATATTCAGCCAGTGTCAGAAATGAAGACCAGAAATACTGTCTGGGCACATGGGGCAAATATTATTTGCCGTTTACGTTTGCCACTAACGGAAGGGCTTATCTTGAGCAGCTATCTACTAAGAGCGGTGTCTGGTTTCTTGATTTGAGAAAGCCAGATAATGTCTCTAAGCCACTTATGGGCTGGTATAGCCCTAATGGTCTGCTGGAACTTTTTGAAAAAGATATTGATTCCCGTAATACTGCATTGTCTCAGTTAAGTAAGGATTTTTTGCGTGACAGGGATGGATTGAATTTAAGATACTATCAGATTAACGCCATAGAAGCTGCAGAGAATGCAGTCGTTGGCGGCCAGCAGAATGTTCTTCTTGCCATGGCTACCGGCACTGGTAAGACCAGAACTGTCTTAGGCATGATTTACAGGTTTCTTAAATCCGGCAGATTCAGAAGAATCCTTTTCCTTGTAGACAGAACCACATTAGGTGACCAGGCTTCTGACACTTTTAAGGAAGTTAAGCTAGAAGACCTGATGACACTTAATGATATCTATAATATAAAAGGTCTTGAAGATACAGGCATAGACCGTGAGACACGTGTTCAGGTCGCTACTGTTCAGAGCATGGTTAAGCGTATTCTTTATAATAAAGAAGATACTATACCGGCTGTCAGTGATTATGACCTTATCATTGTTGATGAAGCCCACCGTGGTTACGTTCTCGATAAGGAAATGACAGACGAGGAAATTCTTTATCGTGACCAGACTGATTATCAAAGCAAATATCGTGTTGTCATAGAATATTTTGATGCTGTGAAGATAGCATTGACAGCGACTCCTGCTCTTCATACAACAGAAATCTTTGGTGCGCCTGTATTCAGCTATACCTATAGGGAAGCCGTTATTGATGGTTACCTGGTTGACCATGATGCTCCACATCAGTTAAAGACAAAGCTGGGGCAGGACGGTGTTCATTACAAAGTCGGTGATGTTGTATCTGTTTATAATCCTTCTACTGGTCAGGTTGTTCAAACAGAGTTAATAGCTGATGAACTTAATTTTGAAATAGATTCTTTTAATAAGCAGATTGTTGTTCCTAGCTTCAATGAAACTGTTTTGGCTGAAATAGCCAACTGTATCGACCCCGAAGATTCTAATGTTTCCGGGAAGACTATCATTTTTGCTGTTGATGACCATCACGCAGACCTTATTGTTCATATATTGCAGAAGATATATTCTGCACGTGGTATTCCAAATGAAGCCATAATGAAGATTACCTCCAGCGTTAACAAGAACAACAGCAACAGAGCCCAGGAGCTTGTTAAGCTTTTCAAGAACGAAAATTATCCTAGCATTGCTGTTACTGTAGATTTGCTTTCAACTGGTATTGACGTGCCTAAGATTACAAATCTTGTTTTCATGAGAAGAATCCGCTCACGTATTCTTTTCGAACAGATGCTGGGAAGGGCTACACGTCTCTGCCCGGAAATAGGCAAAAGCCGGTTTGAAATCTATGACCCGGTTGGGGTTTACGATGCTTTTTCCGGTGTAAATACCATGAAATCAGTTGCCGTTAAGACTTCCTATGATGATTTGCTGAAAGGCCTCAGAGTTCTTGATGAAGAGGAACAGTTAAGGAAGGTTGTTGACCAGATGCTGGCCAAGCTTCAGAGAAGCTGCAAAAACATGGATGAAAACACAGAAAAGAATTTCCCTGTTTTGGCTGGTGGTATGCAGCCTGAAGAATTTATGAAAACTTTTCAGGGCTTAAGCGCTGTTGAAGCAAAAGAAAAGCTTATTGCCAATGAAAAGCTTATTGAGCTTATGAAGAAGAACAAGGGCAAACCACCTAAGGGTATTATAATTTCCAACGAAAAAGATAAGCTTCTGGCCCATACAAGAAGTTACGGCAAAGCGGCTGTCGGGCCTAAAGACTATCTTGATTCCTTTGCCGAATATTTGAGAGAAAACAAAAATACTATCGAAGCCTTGAATATTCTTTGCACAAGACCTAAAGACCTTACGAGAGCCAGTCTCAAGTCTCTGTGGGCTCAGCTTGATACAGAAGGCTACAGCGAAACAGAACTGAAGAGCGCTTTGAAGGAAATGACCAACAGTGATATTACTGCTGATATTATAAGCATTGTAAGACGCTATGCTATCAATGCTGAGCTTGTATCGGCTGAAGAGAGGGTTAAAACTGCTATTGAAAAGCTTAAGAAGGCTCATAAATTCAATGCTACTGAGCTTAACTGGCTTAGTAAGATTGAAAAGGTTCTTCTCAAGGATTCGATTATCAATGTGGCTGTCTTCAATGAAGATTCCAGATTCAGGGAAAGGGGAGGCTTTGATCACATAAACAAGGTCTTCGGCAACAAGCTTGCCAGCATCGTTGACGAACTAAACGACTACCTCTACGAAGTCGGCTAGTTTCTAAGCCCCCCTTTCGAAAAGGGCAATCTTCTAAGACCCCCTTTCGTAGAGGCTGTCTAAAAACTATCAAATTGCCAAAATACAAACTAACGGTGATTGGTAAAAAGCTAGAAATAGCACGGATTACCCAGCCCCCAACCCCCAATCCCGAACCCCGCTGTCTGAGTATTCAGCCTACCTCCGTAAAGGGGGGTAGGGGGGATTTCCTCATACCGCACGAATAAATCATAAAGGAGTAAACCTTGAATACACAGGAAATAGTTACGAAGTTATGGAATCTCTGTAATGTTCTACGTGACGATGGCATAACCTATCATCAGTATGTAACAGAACTTACATACATTCTTTTTTTGAAAATGGCCAAGGAAACAGGTGCTGAAGAGCATATTCCAGAAGACTACCGCT
>JAZUDR010000057.1:0-14013 GCA_045639725.1 Candidatus Avigastranaerophilus sp.
ACTAATTCAGGCCCAGGATTTGAAGATTTCTTTATTTCAATAGGATTAAGAACGCCATCATGCTCTAATATTACGTCTATTTCTTTGTTGTCTTTGTCTCTATAATAATATATAAAAGGTTCTTTTCCACTGTTAAAATAAGTTTTTACTATTTCGGACACAACGTAGTTTTCTAATATAGCACCATTCATAGCACCATTTTCCAGTGTTTCTGCACTGCTCCACTTGGTCAGAAAACAAATAAGCCCTGTATCGTAAAAATATATTTTCGGTGTTTTAATTAAGCGTTTTAAAAGATTATTTGAATATGGCCTCAGATAAAATATTATGCCCAAGGTTTCAAGTATTCCAAGCCAATCTTTGGTCTGTTTTTGATTAATATCTGCGTCCCGTGCAATGTCAGCCACATTAAGAAGCTGTCCGCATCTAGCTGCAACGGAAGTAATGAAACGCAGGAATTTTAAGGTATCAATATTGTTAGATATATAGTTTACATCTTTTTCAATGTAAGTGGATAAATAGCTATTATAGAAAATATGATTATTACTATTTTTGCCACTTACGATAGCAGGCATAGAGCCTCTAAAAATTCTGGCATAAATATCACTAGCATCACTCGCTTTTCGTTCTTTTCGTCTGGCAGACAAAGAATCAAAATCAACAGTAAACGGTTTCATGTCACTGTCATTTAGCTCTGCCTGAGAAAGTGAAGTTAAAGAAAGCACAGCAACACGACCAGCTAAGGATTCTTGAATTCCACGCATTAGTTTAAAAGCTTGTGAACCAGTTAGCCAAAAATCTCCTGGTTTGCAATTTTTATCTACAGATATCTTAATATAGGTAAATAATTCTGGTGCATACTGAACTTCATCAATCAGCAAAGGAGGCTTATGAATTTGTAAGAATAGCTCAGGGTCTGATTTGGCAAGGTTTCTTTCGTTTATATCATCCAAAGATACATAATTTCGTTCAGTTCCTTCCATAAGTTTTTTTAGCATAGTGGTTTTACCTACTTGTCTAGGGCCGGTAACCAATATCACAGGATATTCTCTGTTAACTTCCTGAACTACTTTTTCTAAGTTTCTTGATATATATTTCATCTTGAACCTCTTCGGCTGATTTTACTTATAATTCCATTTTAGCCGAAAATTGTCAAATAAAATATATAAAACTTCGGCTAATTTGGAAAGATATTATAAATTAGCCGAAGTAAACGCAACTTTTGCAGGACTAAATGCAATTTCTGTTTTTGCAGAAGTAAATGCAATTTGAGGGACTTTCTTAAAAAGGTACACAATTGTTGACTTCTTAAAATTGCTATGTTACAATTGCTGACACGACTGAGCAATCTATGTCTTTAGGGACTTTGTCTTTAAAACAGCTCGAGAATAAAAGGTTTCACTGGGATGATAAAGAAAAGAATAATCGGGTCCAGCAGGGCGATATCTGAAGTCTTAGACTTGGTATCAAAAGTGGCTGGGAATGATGTTACTGTTCTTATCACCGGCGAAAGCGGAACTGGTAAGGAAATGGTAGCGACAGCCATCAATTCCGAAAGTCAGAGACGCACAAAACCTTATCTGAAGATGAACTGCGCTGCAATTCCTTCAGAGCTTCTTGAAAGCCAGTTGTTCGGGCACGAAAGAGGCGCTTTTACTGGGGCAATAAGCCGTCAGGAAGGTTGTTTCGAAAGAGCCAATGGTGGGTCGCTGTTTCTGGATGAAATAGGCGATATGTCCATGATGACTCAGACCAAGCTTCTCAGAGTCCTGCAGGAACAGGAATTTGAACGAATTGGTGGTAACAATACCATTAAGGTCGATGTCAGAATCATGGCTGCAACCAACAAGAATCTTCTTGAAGAAATCAAAAAAGGAAGATTCCGTGAAGACCTGTATTACAGGCTGAACGTAGTTGAGATACACATTCCACCGCTCCGTGAACGAACAGAAGACATACCTGAGATTGTGAATGCTTTTCTTGAAGAATTCAAAGAAAAGTATAATAAGCCAGACTTGAGTTTAAGCAGAGATGCGATGGCAGTGCTTACAACTTATGCATGGCCTGGCAATGTCAGAGAATTGCGAAATGTCATCGAACGCGCTACGGTTCTTTCGAGGGCAAATGTCGTAGAAGCAGATGATTTTCCTGATAAAATCAAGAGACCATCTGAAGTTGCTGGAGAAGGCATAGGCGAAGACCGCATATATACAATGGCCGAAATGGAACGTATGTATGCACAGAAGGTTTTGGAATATGCTGGTGGGAACAAATTGAAAGCAGCCCGTCTGCTTGATATTGATCCCAAGACGCTAAGAACAAAGCTTGGTTTAAAAGCTGACGCTTAACGGGAGTAGCAGGTGAAGCAATGGAAGAATATATTCTTGTGAATAAAATGGAAGAAGCTGTTAAAGCAGCAGTAGACCAGTTGTTTGCAGAAGGAAAGAATCCAGGCTGCACTTGTGAACGTTGTAAGCTTGATGTTACAGCATTGGCTTTAAATAGCCTGCCTTCAAAGTATACAGTAACAACCATTGGTGACGCAGTTACCAGTGTTGCGTTAGATTCTTCTCAGTGGCGTGCGAACCTCGTTATGGCGGTTTGCAATGCTATTGAAATAGTTCGTAAAAAACCCAGACATAATTAAATATATAGTGTTTTGAATCCTCTGGAGGGAACAAATGGAAGAAAACGAAAATCAACTCAGTTTCGAATTAAGAAACGCAGAAAAGGGCTACGTAGTACTTTCTATTATTGGCTCATTAGAAATGTGGTCTTTACCACAGGCTAAGCAGAAGGTTCAGGAACTCGTTGATCAGAAAAAGGTAAAATTGGTTCTTGATCTTGAAAGAACCACTTACATAGATTCTTCTGGACTTGGCTTCTTCGTTGGCACTCTTAAGAAGCTTAAAAGTGCTGGCGGCGACATGGCTTTGATTAACCTGAATACATATATCTATGGTATTTTCCAGTTGATACATCTTCACGAAATCATTGACATTTATGACAGTTTAGAAGAAGCTTCTAAAAATTTTAAGGACTAATAGGAGAAACCGGAAATGAAACAGAACATTCATCCAAAGACCAGTCTTATCAAAGTTACTTGCGCTTGCGGTAACACTTTCGAAACCCTTTCAACCGTAAAAGAACTTAAGGTTGAAGTTTGTGCAGCTTGCCACCCATTCTTCACTGGCACTCAGCGTTTTGTTGACACTACAGGCCGTGTAGAAAAGTTCAAAGCTAAACTTGAAAACAGCAAGAAGGCTGCAGAAGCCGCTGCTGCTAAGAAAGCTAAGAAGACTGCTCCAGTAGAAGAAAAGTAATTTTTCTAAGTTTTATTATTTCCGGCGAAAATTTGCTGTTTAAATTAAAAAAGAGTATCATCCCCTTTTTTGCAGCAAGTTTTCGCCGAAATAGTTTTAAGTGATTATGACTGTAACATTACTGCGCTATACCCCAGACCCAGATAAAATGGTAGCTCTTGCTGCCAGACGTTGTTATTCGAACCGAGCTGCTGATGCCATAGAAACAGGTTTCAAACCTGAAGAAGTTGAAAAAATGCTTAATATGCTCAGACAGCGTGGTCATCTTTCTGTTTTTGAACATGCTTCATTTACTTTTAGCGCAGATGGAATTTCTCGCGCTTTGTCGCATCAGCTTGTAAGACATAGAATCGCTTCCTATTCTCAGGAAAGCCAGCGCTATGTTAACTATCTCAAGCTTAAGGAAATTCCAAATATAATTCCACCAAAGATAGCAGCTAATCCAGAAGCTCTGGAAGTTTACAACAAGGCAATGGATGAAAGCTTAAATGCCTATCGCAAAATGGTAGAAATCGGTATTGCACCGGAAGATGCGCGTTATATTTTCCCTAACGCCGTTGAAACAAAAATAGTTTTTACAATGAATGCCAGAAGCCTGTTTAACTTCTTTGAACAGCGCTGCTGCATGAAAGCCCAGTGGGAAATCAGACAGCTTGCTTATGAAATGCTCGCTGCTGTCCGCAAGGTTGCTCCATTGATCTTCAAATATGCTGGCGCTCCTTGTCAGCTTGGCAGAAATCCTTATTGCCGTGAAGAAGACCAGACCTGCCCAATGCATCAGGCAATGGTAAAAAGGCTTGCAGAAAATGCTAAGGAATGAAATAGAGCTGCTCCGTAACAAGATAGACTCTATTGACAATGATATTCTAAGCCTAATTTCTCAGCGCCAGACCTGCGCAATAAAAATCGGCACTCTCAAGGATGAACTGAGAGCCTCTTCTGCAGAAGAAAAGCTTGGGGCTTATGATTCAAAAAGAGAAGCCGAAATCCTTCATAAGCTGGCGGCTTCTTCCAAAAATCTTTCAGCAACAGCAGTAGAAGCAATATTCAGAGAGATAATCTCTTTTTGCCGTAATTCCGCTCATAAAGCAATAATCTGTGTGCTTAGCAAAGATTTGCATTTTCTGGCTGCTGCCCGTGAGCATTTTGGCAAGTCTAGTGACTACAAATGCTTTGCTGATGAAGATGAATTTCTAGGCTCCTTATTTAGCAGCCCTTTTAATATTGCATTGGTTCCTCAGACTATTTCTGGTGAAACCCTTGTAAAAATGCAGAATAATGGTTATATTCTGAACGGCACCATAATAGTGCCCTTAGATAAAGAAATGGCAAAAGCTCAGGTTTTTGCTCATAGATAGTGGTTTAATATATGAGAATAGTACTTTCAGGCGCAACAGAAATAGGTTTGCAGTTTATTAAAACTTTGTATAAGAGCAATGACGTTACTGTTATTGAAGACGGACCAAAGAATCTTAAACTGCTTGAAAAGTATGATGTTCAGGTTATAAACGGCAATCCGACCAGTCTTTCAGTGCTTCAGTCTGCTAATGTGGACAGTGCAGACGTTTTTATTGCCTGCGCAGTCTCTGATGAAGTTAATGTTATTTCATGTCTTGCCGTAAAGCAGCTTGGCAAGGCTCAGACCTTTTGTTTTGTAAATAAAGACCACTATTTTGAAACATTCGCTGGTGAACTTGGCGAAAAACTTGTTATCGACAAGCTTATCTGGCCTGAAAAGCTTCTTGGTGAATATATTGCCCAGATTATTGCTATTCCGGGTGCCATTGATGTTAAGGTTTTTGAACACGAAGACCTTAAGATGCTGGAATTCCGCTTGAAATCCGGTTCTTTTGGTATTGGGAAAAAGATGATGGATCTTGGCATTCCACGCGGTGTTCTCGCCGTAGCGGTAATCCGTGGCGAACAGGTTATTATACCTCGTGGTCAGACTGTGCTATTCAAAGATGATAAGATTATTTTCATGGGTCATGAAAGACCGATGCAGGAAATTGAAAGCCGCTTTAATCCAAAGCCAAATGAAACGCTGAATGTTCTTATTATTGGTGGCGGCACCGTTGGTTATGTTGTAGCCAAAACCCTTGAGCCTTATAAGCATGTAAGAGTCAGAATGGTTGAAAAAAATCTAGCACAGTGCAGATTCCTGACAGAAAACCTTTCTGAAAGGATTCTTGTTTTAAATGCTGATGGCAGTAGCGAAGAATTCCTTAAAACACAGCAGTTGGACCAGTGTGATTGCGTTGTTGCCTTGACTGGCTACGAAGAAAAGAACCTTATGGTTTCTTTGAAGGCAAAGCTCCTGAAGGCAAAAAAAGTTATCACAAGAGCTTATTCCAGTGAAAATGTCGAATTTTTCGATAAAGCAGGAATTGACGTTGCCGTAAGCGCACAGTTGAACTCTGTTTTGAACGTCAGCAAATTGATTTCTGACGATAGCATAGATGTTCTTACTATTTTTGAAAAAGGTAAGGCTGAAATAAAAGAAGTTGTTGTTCCTGATAATTTCCCACCAACAATGCTGAAAGACCTAAGACCGCCGGAAGGTGTTGTTTTTGCGGCATTTAAACGCGGTTCCAATACCGTAGTTCCTTGTGGTATCGACAAGATTATGGGTGGTGACCTGCTTAGAGTATTTATGTCTTCAGATAATGAAGAGGCCCGTGATCTGAATCAGTTCTTCCTTGATGTGATTAGAAAAATAGCTGAAGCCGAAGAAGAAAAGCGCTTTTTGGCTCAAAAAGCCATAGAAGATGCAAAAACCGAAAAAGAAGCTGAAAAATGATACGATTTAGATTGGTTACAGCCGTTATTGGCTATCTTATTCACGGTTTTGTAATAATGATGTTTATTCCGCTTATTGCTGCTTTTCTAATGAAGCAGTATGATTCGGTTATTGCTTTTGCTGTATGCATTATTTTAAGCATAGTTTTGGGAAGATTGGCAATAAGCGCAGATAGAAAAGCTAAGTTTGATGATTTGAACCGTGTTGAAAGCATGGGCGTGGTAAGCTTTGGCTGGTTAATGCTTTCTATTCTTGGAACTGTGCCGTATATGTATTTCGGCTTAGGCTTCGTGGATGCTTTTTTTGAGTCTATGAGCGGCTTTACAACAACAGGTTCAACCATACTAAGCGATTTTTCGATAATTAACTCTTCTATGTTTTTCTATCGCGGCTTCACGCAATGGATAGGCGGTTTGGGGATACTTGTAATTTTCGTTGCTTTGCTTCCACAGCTTGCAATCGCCGGTCGTCAATTATTCTTTGCCGAAGTGTCTGCTGAAAGTAAAGACAAGCTCTCGCCAAGAATAAAGGATACTGCAGGACAGCTTTTGGCCTGGTATACCTTTTTAACTTTATTTTGCACTGTCGGTCTTTGTTTCTCTGGACTGGATCTTGCTACGGCAGCGACGAATGCATTTTCTACAATAGCAGCGGCTGGTTTTTCTTCTCAGGATTCTAGTATTGCCGGATTCCATAATCCTGCAGCAGAATGGGTAATAATTGTATTTATGTATCTGGCTGGTGCAAACTTCATTCTTCAGGTTCGTGCCGCCAACAGTATGTTGGATTACCTAAAATACAGAAATATTGAATCAAAGCGCGTAAAAAGCAAGAACCTTGTTGCCAGCAGTGTGAAGGGGTTATTTACTAATACTGAACTGATGGCTTACACAGCAATAATAGCTGTAGCAAGCGTGGCTATATGCTTTATTCTTGCCTATCACATGCCTAAGGATACTTCTATCATTGATATTGTCAGACAGTCTTTGTTTCAGTGCATCAGTATCATAACGAGCACCGGCTGCGCAAGTGTAGACTATGAATATTGGCCGATGGCGGCAAAATCTGTTCTTATAATACTTATGTTTATCGGTGGCTGTTCTGGCTCTGCTGGCGGTGGTATGAAGGTCATACGCGTTGTTATTCTTGTTAAGTATTTCTGGAAAATGCTTCTGAAGAATATTTACCCTGAAGCTGTTATCAGAATAAAGCTTGATAATAGAACTATCCGTGAAAACGATGTTCAACCGATTCTGACCTTCTTTATGTGCTATATGGCATTGTTTCTTATTGGTGGAACCATGCTATGCACTATTGAGAACAGCCTTGTAGAAGGTTATTCTGGTGCTATCGCATGTCTTGGCAATACCGGACCTGGTTTCAGGGCTATAGGTCCTATGGGAAATTTCGGCCATTGGCATGCTTTAAGTAAATTGGTTGCCATTATTCTTATGTGGGCCGGCCGTCTCGAAGTTATGGCTCTCGTAATCTTCTTCCGACCCGAACCTTGGCGCAGTTCCCGCTGGTAACTCTTGTCGCGTCAGCGACATATCGAGTGCGTCAGCATATATCGAGTCAGCGAAGCTGATATATCGAGTGGCGTAAGCCACATATCGAAATTTCATTGCGTCAGCACATATCTCTTTTTGCGCCAGCAAAATATATCGCGTGCGTCAGCACATATCTCATTCGCGCCAGCGAATATATCGCCCCTGAGCAGTATCGCAAATGCTGATACCTTCGCAGGTAAATTGACTAACCCCACGCACGTCCGAGGCTCTAAAAATGGCCTGCGAATCCGTGGTTATCTGTGTAATCTGTTGCTAGCCCGAAGGGCTTTGGTAATGTTGACAACATTCTCTAAATTGGCTAAACTTTTTAGCATCGAAAATTCAAGGAGACTGTGAATGAGAAATTCTAATTGGTTAAAATATTTGGCTCTGCCAGTTGTATTGGGTCTTGCTATTGCTGCTGTTCCAAGCATTCTTAGAGCAGAAGAAAGAATCGTTACAGACAAGATTAATGTTTTTGCAGTAATGTCTGAAAATATCGAAGCTTCCGTAAAAGTAGCTACTGTAGACCTTAAGGCAACAGAAAATGTCGAAACCTATGCACTTAAAGGCTATCAGCCACACTGCACTCTTTATATGACTGCTTATCCACAGGGCCGTCAGAGATTTGTCGCCCAGATTGTTAAGAAAATCGCTGCTAAGACCAAGCAGTTTCCGGTAAGCACCAAGGGTATTGAAGTTGCTGCCAGTGACTGGCTGTTTATGGGAATCCAGAATAATATGCAACTTCAGGCTCTTTGCGATGACGTTGCCAATAGTCTCGCTTTTCTGAGAGCAAAATCTGACTACGTTCCTGAATGGGCAAAGAATATGCCGGCAAAAGTTCAGTGCATCAAGAATTACGGTAGTCCAAACGTTTTCTCTCAGTTCGACCCGCACCTGACCCTTCTTGCTAAGTCAGACGGCGAAATGATCAGACGCTTCAAGGCTAACAGCGCCAATAAATACTATGATAAGCCTGTTGAAGGCAAAGTAATAGCTATAGGCTATGGTCTCGCAGACCACGATGGCCAGATTAAAGAACCAATAGCTGTTTTCCCATTGGCTGAATAATCTCGTTAAAAAAAAGGCTCCACTTCGTGGGGCCTTTTTTTGTGTAGTAAGCTTCGCTAGTGGAATTGCTTCGCAGAGAAGATATAGTTCTCCATTCTCCATTCTCCACAAGGTATGTGGTATAATATTCTATACGACTAAGTAAGGGGTGATGGTATGACTGATTACGAAAAGGCTTTGGAGCTTTGGCATAGAAAGAATATTACAAATGATGCAGAGTTGGCTGAGGCTTTGAATGGTCATGCTATTTCTTTTGCTTACCACTCTGGAAAAATTGAAAACGATAGTATTACGTTCAATGACACTAGAGAAATTTTTGACCATGATGGTGTTACAGCATATACTGGTGATTTGAAGACTCTTTTTGAAATAAGAAATTCGAAGGCTGCAAGTGAATTGCTGCTAGTGGCTTTTAATGAAAGAAGAAAACTAGATGAGCAACTAGTAAAAGAATTTCAGTTTAATCTGACCCAGAATACCTATGATACAAGACGATATAGCATTGGTGAACGACCAGGAGAATACAAAAAGCATGACTATGTAACTGGTCGCGAAGAAATAGGTGCTGCTCCGGAAGATGTTCAAGAGGAAATGGCTGAGCTACTTGAAGAACTTAACGATATTGAAGAAGGTAAAGAGCTGATTGCTGCAGCATATTTTCATGCAAAATTTGAAAACATTCACCCTTTTGCTGATGGAAATGGAAGAACCGGGCGTATTTTAATGAATTATATTCTTATTGTTCACAATCATCCTCCTGTCACAATCCACGAAGAAGACAGAAAAGAATACTATGATGCTTTAGAAGCCTGGGATCGTGATCAGGAACTTAAACCCCTGATAGAATTTTTGCGCCAGCAAACAGTCAAAACCTGGTTCAAACAGCTAAAAAAGCTCAAAGTCTAATTCTAGCCCCCAACCCCTAATCCCCAATTCATAAAATATTTGTTGAAAATGAATCTCAAATGTTCTACCCTAAAAAGACAGAGAACTAGTTTCGGTAAGGAATGATTGAGTTAAATGAGTGGTATTTCCCCTGCACCGAAAAACTAAGCTGGTTCTGAGAGAACGAAATGTACAAAATTGTAGAAAAGCAACAGCTGTCAGAAAATGTTTTCAAGTTTTTGGTTGAAGCTCCTCTAATTGCAAAATCACGCAAGCCGGGTAACTTCATTATTCTGAGAATGGGCGAAAAGGGCGAAAGAATTCCTTTGACCATCGTTGATTCAGATACTGAAAAAGGCACCATTACCCTTATTGCACAGAAGGTTGGCTATAGCTCAACAAAGTTCTGTAACATGCAGGTTGGCGAATGTTTGACTGACCTTGTAGGCCCACTTGGCAAACCAACAAAAATTGAAAAGGTTGGCACTTTCATGGGTATGGGCGGTGGTGTTGGTAATGCTCCACTTCTTCCAATTGTAAAGGCCATGAAGGAAGCTGGTAACAGAGTAATCACTATTCTAGCTGCCAGAACCAAAGATCTCATTATTCTTGAAGACGAACTTCGCAAATATTCTGATGAAGTAATCATCATGACAGATGACGGCTCTTATGGTATGAAGGGTAATGTTACCGTAGGCGCTGAAATGGTCATGAAGCGTGAAAAGGTTGATGAATGTATTGCTATCGGCCCGGCTATCATGATGAAGTTTGCTGCTCTCAAGACCAAGGAATACGGCGTTCCAACTCAGTGCAGCCTCAATACAATCATGGTTGACGGCACTGGTATGTGTGGTGCCTGTCGTGTAACTGTTGGCGGCCAGACTAAGTTCACATGTGTTGATGGTCCGGAATTTGACGCACATCAGGTCGACTTTGATGAAATGCTTTCTCGCTTAAGATGCTACAAAGCAGAAGAAGACCAGGCTAAGGCAAAACTTTAATTCAAAGTCGAGGAACAAAAATTATGACATGGCGTGAAGAACTTAAAAATAAGACCCCAATGAAAGAACGCACTGCTATTGAACGCGTTAAGATGAACGAAGTTGCACCGGCAGAACGTATTAAATCTCAGACTATCGAAGTTAATACCGGCCTTACCAAAGAACAGGCTATGGTAGAAGCTAAGCGCTGCATGGACTGCCCGAATCACCCATGCACCAGCGGTTGCCCGGTAGGCATCGATATTCCAAGATTTGTTAAGAATATTGAACGCGGCGAATTTCAGGAAGCTGCTGCAGTTCTTAAGGAATTCAGCGCTCTTCCAGCAGTATGTGGCCGTGTTTGCCCACAGGAAAAGCAGTGTGAATCTCAGTGCACTTACCTGAAGATGAATAAGCCGGCAGTTGCTATCGGTTATCTCGAACGCTTTGCTGCTGACTATGAACGCTTGAACGGTATCGAACCAAAGCTTCCAAAGATTGAAAAGAAGAACGGCATCAAGGTTGCAGCCGTTGGTTCAGGCCCATCAGCTCTCTCTTTTGCTGGTGACATGGCTAAGGCTGGTTATGATGTAACCGTATTTGAAGCTCTCCACGAAATCGGTGGCGTTCTCAAATATGGTATTCCGGAATTCCGTCTGCCAAACTCTATCGTAGACCTTGAACTTGCTAACCTGGCAAAGCTCGGTGTTAAGTTCGAAAAGAACTTCGTTGTAGGCAGAACTGCAAGCTTCGAAGACCTTAAGGCTCAGGGCTTCAAGGCTTTCTATGTCGGTTCTGGCGCTGGTTTCCCGAACTTCATGAATATTCCTGGCGAAAACCTCAACGGCGTTATGTCTTCTAACGAATATCTCACCCGTGTAAACCTCATGGGTGCTAACCGCGAAGACACTGATACTCCGGTTCTTAAGGGTAAGACCGTTGTAGTTGTTGGTGGTGGTAACACTGCTATGGACTCTGTCAGAACCTCTAAGAGACTTGGCGCTGAACGCTCAATCATCGTTTACCGCCGCTCAGAAGTTGAAATGCCAGCCCGTCTTGAAGAAGTTAAACACGCCAAAGAAGAAGGCGTTGAATTCATGACTCTTCATAACCCAATCGAATATATCGCTGGTGAAAACGGCAGAGTTGCCAAGGTTCGTCTTCAGAAGATGGAACTTGGTGAACCAGACGAAAAGGGTCGCCGAAAACCAGTTGAAATTCCTGGTGCAATCGAAGAACTCGATGTCGATATCGTTGTTGTTGCTATCGGCGTTTCTCCAAATCCATTGATTCCAAGCTGTCTGCCAGATCTCAAGCAGGGTCGCAAGGGCACTATCGAAGTAAACGAAGAAACCAATCAGGCTTCTATGGAAGAAATCTTTGCTGGTGGCGACATTGTTCGTGGTGGCGCAACTGTTATTCTTGCCATGGGTGACGGTCGCCGTGCCGCAGCCGGGATGGATAAATACCTAAAAGCAAAATACATGTAATGTATTTTGCATGAATTGCTCGCTTGTGCGAGCATGAATAGCCACTGCGTGGCGTGAAGAAGCCTTCGGCTAATGAAGACTTGCTTCGCAAGAATGAAAGCAGCTTCGCTGCATTTAGGATTAAATCGCCTCTGAACTTCGTTCAGGGGCGATTTCTACTATTTATGCATAGCACAAAAAAAACAATCAATTAGGCATTATGAATTAGATAACAGCACAAGGCTGTGTAACTTGCCATAAACCTATGTTGACTGCACCAAATCAAAACAATCAATTATGCATTATGAATTATGAATTAATAAAAGAACTTATATCTTTTGAAGAAGAGGTGTTTTCTTGTCCGGCAGATAGGTTTTCTGCCAGAAGCCTGAAGCGTTTGCTGGGCTCAGACAGGGCTTTTTGCGTAATACTGAGAGATAAAGACAAGAATATATATGGCTGGGTCGTTGGTTTTATGCGAAATTTTAAGATTCCTTCCGGTAGAGTTTGTAAAATAGCTGTAAGAGAGGATTGCAGAGGTAAAGGTATTGGCTCTTGGCTGTTAAAGCAGGTTGAATTTTATTTTAAATCAAATGGCATGCAGAAAATATGTGCCGAGGTCAGGGAAAATAATGCTCCATCATTGGCCATGTTCAAAAAGAACGGCTATGAACAGACCAGCACGCTTTATGGCTATTACCCCAACCAGTCTGACGGTCTGGACCTTGAAAACGCCATCAAGCTCTGGAAATCTTTATAATTCTATACCAAGTAGGTATAAGGTATGTTGCAATAGGCTTTTGGCTCTTAGCTATTAGCTCTTGGCCGAGAAAGCAGGCCCCTGGAAGCTGGAAGCCTGAAGCCTGAAGCCTGAAGCTTGAAGCTTATAGCTTATAGCTTATAGCTTAAAGCTTTACTAGCTACACTTCAATACCAAGTAGGTATAAGGTATGTTGCAATAGGCTTTTGGCTCTTAGCTATTAGCTTTTGGGCGAGAAAGCAGACCGCTGGTTCTGCTAATAGCCAACGGCTAACAGCCAATAGCCGAAAGGATTAAGCTTCTATACCAAGTAGGTATAAGGTGACTTATTCTTTCAGGATCAGCTTCTTGCGGGACGAAACAGTTTCTTCGTCATCTTTGGTGACTTGTATTGTTTCGCCGACAAGAGATGAGCCTTTGCTGAAATTCTGGAAATCATTGCTGAAAAGTGACTTCAGGCAATCTGCTTCCTTCAGACCATCATTAATAGCATTCTGTTTGTCAGATAAATCAGCAGGAATTATCAGCTTTTCTGATGGTTTTGTTGGAGAAAGAGGTTTTATCTTAATACCTGGTTTAATCGTAATACCGCGACCAATATGATTATCGGAATTAATCTGGATACCAGAATCAGTCTGAATACTAGGTTTTTGATTAAGCTGTCTTATCTCATCTTTGTCAAAATAAGTATCACCGACAAGCTCGTTTGTAGTTGCAAGGCCTTCTTCACTATCATTGTCATAGGTGGCACCATATTTGACAATACCCTCACTATAGTTGTCTGATATTTTACCGTTCCAGTATCCTCCAACCAGTTCTCCAGCAGTTAATGGACTGTCGCCTGTGACAATGACATTACCTTTGTTAATGCAATTTTTTATGGTACTATCATTAGTTTCTGGTGAGTAATTGCCTACGAGACCACCTATATTTTCAGAACCCTTTACTGTACCTTTATTTATACAACCGGTTATAGAACTCTTGCCACCATAAATCCCAATTAAGCCTCCGACATTAGTTGTGCCTTTAACATAACCGCTGTTCGAAGAATTTTCTATTATGCAATCAGTGCCAAAGAAACTATAGTGCGCACAGCCGATTAAGCCTCCGGTAAAAGAGTTATAATAACGGTTTTTATCTCCATAATACGGAGTACCATTAGCATATCCTTC
>JAZUDR010000058.1:0-12589 GCA_045639725.1 Candidatus Avigastranaerophilus sp.
AAACCTTTATTTGAACGCTTATCAAATTTTTCATTTTTAAAAGATAATACTGATATTTTTTACAGTGTAAGTGTTGATATGGGTGGATACGGAATTGTTTGGAACGATGAACTAGATCTTTCGTGTGATGAATTATGGGAATATGGCACCGCGGTAAAAACGCCTTTTGACGGTCTTATGTCATTTGCGGATGCAACTGAGCTTTGGAACTTAAACGAAAGTACCCTTAGAAAAGCTATTTTTTATGGAAAACTAATCAATGGCGTTGATGTTTGTAAATTTGGGAAGCAATGGGTTGTATCAATGCAAGCAATGAAGCGAGAATACGGAGAAGCTAAAAAAATATAATTTCCCCCGACCACACTTTTTAGCAACGGATAACTGGATTAATGCTGAAAAAAACAGCCAATAAGAAGACAGAACAACCTGGATTTTTAACCTCGGTTTTAGAAGGTTAGTGCTTTACCAATGAGACTTCCTGTCAGGAGTTTGTTGGTAGGAGTTGTTTCAAAAAAGAATAAAGGGCTTTTGTTTGCTTTTTGAATAGGATTGTAATTAGAAACCTTATAAGTAATACAGTCAACGTGAGAGGGGTGGACTGCATGCAGTTGGGGCGGTTATGAGATGGCTTTAGTGGAGATGAACCTATTTTTAGTAGAAACAATGCTGTTCCAAGTGGTTTAAGTGTGCTTGGTGACTAGTTGGGGCAAGTAGTAGATTTGTAGGCTTAGTGGTGAACAAAATTTCCGAATTTTGGAAATAGCAAACGCTGAAACGGCTCTGAGAGCCACGTAATATAGTGAAAGATACACCAGCCCTTTCCATGAACCACAAGAACTTTTAAAAACAGTAACTATCTAAAATATCCGTTCACGTCGTAATTAGAGTTTAGAACGCATCCTTTCCAATCACAGTTAGAACAACAAACTTCAGATAGAAGTATCTCGCCATACAGCCCACATTCCTCCGCAGTATTAAAACTTGAACCTGGAATTGTCCAGCTATCAATAAAAGTATTACATTCAGGTTTAGGGCAATATGAACTTATCTCTATAACGGTACCAACCCAATCACCCCCACTGATCTGTTTCAACTGCTTTTCGTTCAGTTCATTTTTCTTATCACTCATAGCAAAACCAACTCCAAATTTTGATTTAGTTTCTTCACGGCCTATAGACGACAAAAGCGAAGATTGCAAGCACCAGTTTGTTATCTATAATTTAATTATACCAAATAATTGTATATGATAATAGTCATGATGTGAAATTTAAATTTATTTCGCCATATTTGCGACAAAATGGCGGAATAAAATATCAGAACCTGATGACTTTCCATTGGCCAGTTTTGTTAGAACCCTGCTTGATTATATAACTCTTTTCAATGGGTGATTTTATACTGTGCGGCAGATTTTTACAGTAAATTCTTGCTAATTCTTTGTGGTAAAGGATTTTCGAGGATTGGCTATATATATGGTATGTTTTTAGGGGAGTTTGACAGTTCAAAAGTTGTAAATGCTTTGTTAGAAAGGGAGAGCGGTGTTTTTAATTTATTGAAGATGTTTAAACAAATACGGAAACAATTGTCATTAAAACTATTGTTTCCGTATTTTCAATCCGATGTGAGATTTCCTAAGAACTCTTAGCTTTTATTCCATTTTATAGACGATATTGCCGTTAACTATAGTTGCAAAACACTTTGAGTTCACTATCTTGTCCATATCGTCGTTAAGGAAGTCTGCATCAAAAACGGCCATATCGGCAAGCTTACCTATTTCAAGGGAGCCTAAGCGGTTTTCTTCATGCCAAGCGTATGCAACATTCGTGGTTATAGTTTTAATAGCATCCCAACGTGATAGAGCTTCTGTTTCTGGACGGCTTGGTTTTTCTGAAGGCAAACAGCGGTTTACTGCACAATAAATGGTTAATGGCACAGAAACAGTTGGAGATACTGGATAATCTGAATGTGCAACAAGAACAGCTCCATTATCTGCAAGTGTTTTGGCTGGGTAAGCCATATCTGAACGTTCTTTACCTAGGTATGATTCCTGCTGTTGGGTAAAAGAATCATCAATTCCTGCCCATGCGATGCCAGCGGCAGCTACAATATTTAATTCTCCAAATCTTTTTATTTCTTCCGGTTTCATTAACTGCAAATGTGCTGCTGTATTGCGCATATCCATATTGCCTGTTTCTTTTTGGGCTATTTCACATGCGTCGGTGAAACTCTTGGCGGCAGCGTCACCAATACAGTGAGCATGAACATTTAATTCATGTTTTGAAGCTGCTTTTATAAGATTGGCTAATTTGTGGGTATCTTTAAATCTAGCTAAACCGAAGTAGCCAGGCTGATCTGCGTATTCTTCAAGTAACCAACCTGTGTGGGCTTCTATGACACCGTCCATAAATACTTTGGCACCGAGAATCTTAAAGTATTCGCAATTAGATTCCTTGGCTTTTCTAGCTATTTCTTCCATATCTTTTTCCGGATTTTCTGTATTGTCCTTCACCAAACAGTAGGCATAAGTTCTTAGCAGAAACTTATTATTCTTTTGAAGTTCACGATAAGCCTCATAGCAATTACGATGACTAAGTTCTATACCGGCATTACAACAACTAGTTATGCCTTCCTTTAATGCATAATCCTGCCATTTCAAAAGGAAGGCCTGGACATCTTCTAAAGGCTTTTGAAATGAATCTAGAAGAGAATATAAAGGAGTGTCAGAAATATAACCAGTCGGGTCACCATTTGCATCAGCACGGACTTGGTCGCTCCCGTATTTTTTTACAGACTCTTTGTTGAATTTAAACATTTCCAAGGCCTTGTGATTCATTAACAAAGAATGGGCATCTTCAGTAAACATTAATATCGGGATATCTTTACTAACATTTTTATCCAGCAAATCAGCCGTTGGGGTGATTCCCTTCATTTCATGCCAGCCACTGCCTATGTAGAGATTTTTGCCAGGATTATTTTTTATGTATTCTTTCATTATTTTGTAATAATCTTCCATGCTTTCCCCTGGCACCAGATTTGCCTGACCAATCATGCGTTCTCCGGCCATGTCGGGGTGACAATGGGCTTCCAAAAATCCTGGATAAATGTACTTGTCAGAATAATCTATTGTTTCGGTTTCTTTTGTAGAGAGACTTTTTGCTACATTAGCGGAACCAACATAAATAATTTTTCCATCTTTGGTTGCTATTGCTTCTGCTGTTGGTTTCTTCTCATCCATTGTAATGACATGGCCTAAGAAGATTTTATCTGCTCTTAACGCTTGAGCATGGCAATCAGCAACAAAAAATCCTGTTGTTGAAAGCAATACAAAAAGACTGGTTACAATAGCCTTACTTTTACGAGTAGCGTTGAAAAAGTATGATTTCATATATAATACCTTTCTCTTAGAATGCTTCTTGCATTATATATCAATAAAAACCTGAATTAAACTTTTTTACAAAAAATGGAACCTTAACCGTTGGGTAATCAGGGGCATAAAAATTTTTTAAAAAAGTTGTTGACTTTAGAAAACTAAAGTGAGATAATGCATTCCGTTGAAAGAACAAAGCTCTTTGAAAAACGAATCAGAATAATCCGAAAAACCTTAAACTTCAGAACGTAGCAATACGTAAAACCGTTACGGCGGTCTCAATAGAGGCAGGAACAGAACTGGTGACAGTTCTTAGGCCTTTAGGTGAAACAATAAGCCATGACCGAGGCGAGTTTGAATCTGAAGAGAGAGTATAAGGAAGAAACCCCAAAGAGGGAGGGCCACTCGGGCAACCGAGGGATACCAACTTCATAGGCGCAGAGAAACCGCGAGGGAGGCGAAACTCCGAGGCGGGAAAGGCAGAATCCTCGAGATTCGAGCGGGGCGCTAGAAGCCAGATACCTCAAAGGGAGACAGAAGGTCAAGAGAGATGCCGAGGCGGCGCGAGGGTGAAACCGAGCGGCGAGCGAGGCGCGGATCCACCAGGAGAAAAGCTCCGAGGCTGGGCTGAATCTCATAACGGAAACCGGTCCGAGGGAAAACCGAGGGCAAGGGGCCAAGGCGAAGCGAGGTCGTCGATGAACGTAAGTCGGGGCGGCCAAGAGGTAAGGGAACCCACGCAGACCAAGGAAGAAAGCCGAGAAGAGACAGGAAACAGCGAGGGCAGCACAAGGCGCAGGAGACTGAGGCCGATTGGTGAATTTGTAAAGCTCTGAAGACTGGAACCCTCTAAGTGTTAGTGGGGCGGAATAAATCCACAAGTCATGAGAACGCAAATGACCCGTTAAGAGGTTGAGAAAACCTGGAAACAAGGGCAGCTGCAGGGTGAAGCCTGCATGACACGCTCGATTGATGAAAACGCTATAAGGGATACAAACCTGAAGGAAACGTCAGTAAACCCTAGCTGATGAGAACCGTGGAATAAGAACCTTGAAGTCTACAAGGCGAAAAGCCAAAAACAAAACAAAAATCGGAAAGTCCGAAAGAGGAAAGCAAAAAAGCAACCGAACAACCAAAAAGGTGTAGTGATTGTTATCTAAGAGCCTTGAGAGCGACGAACGCTAGAAGGTCAGGCGTAAACAAATAAGCGCCAAAGAACAAAAACGAAAACTCTAAGGGACACCAAAGACATGAAGGGGTGGCCGGAAGGCGGTGACGCTGGCGGCTAACCACGAGATTGAAAGCTTCCGAAAAGGAACAACTGATTCACAAAGAGTTCGATCAACAGCAGCCGAGTAGCAATACTCGGCTGTTTCTATTTTAGCGAAATTCAGATAAGCAGACTGGATTTATTAGCAACGGATAACAAGGATAATGCCGGATGGAGCAGGGCATTTTTTTTATAATTCTTATATCCTTGCTTGCATTAGAAGAAGGGTTAGGGTAAAATTACTGCTCGATTAGGACACACTATTATGACAACAGACACACCTCAAGACGCAACAATTACAGATACAGAAAATCCTAGAAGCAAAGTAATAGACCGAACAGAAGCGCTTGGCGTAAGCTCAATAAAGAAACTGCTGATTGAATATGGCGGACCAGGCATCGTAGCTATGACAGCCAGTTCCCTTTACAATATGGTAGATAGCATATTCATCGGTCAGGGTGTTGGTCCGATGGCAATCTCCGGTCTGGCTCTTACTTTTCCTGTAATGAACCTTAGCGCTGCTTTTGGCGCAATGGTAGGTGTCGGTGCTTCAACTCTGCTTTCCGTTAAACTTGGGGAAGGCGATAAAGAGACATCCAAACGCGTTCTGGGAAACGTTGTGAACCTGAATGTACTACTGGGTCTGTCTTTCATGTTCATAATGCTTTATTATCTTGACCCGATTCTTTACTTCTTTGGGGCAAGCGAAAACACTATAGGCTATGCCCGTGAATATCTGCAGATTATTCTTTACGGTAACACAATTACTCATACTTATCTGGGACTGAATGCCACATTGCGCTCAGCGGGGCATCCGCGGAAGGCAATGGTTTTTACGGTTATTACCGTTGTTTTGAATACTATTCTAGACCCGATTTTCATTTATCCGTTAAAAATGGGTATTGCCGGGGCTGCCTGGGCAACTGTTATAGCGCAGTGCGTTCCATTGATATTAGAGCTTATTCACTTCAGTAATCAAAAAGAATTAATCCATTTCAGCCGCGAAATTTTCGTTCCACGCTGGGATATTATTAAGGAATCCTTGTATATCGGTCTTTCGCCGCTTTGCATGCAGGCTGCAGCCTGTTGTGTCGTAATTGTTATTAATAAGAGTCTAAGCTTCTATGGCGGTCCGGAACAGGGTGACCTGGCCATTGGCGCATACGGCATCATTACAAAGCTTGCGATGTTTGTTGTAATGATGATAATGGGTCTTAATCAGGGTATGCAGCCTATTGCCGGCTATAACTACGGCGCTAGGAAGTATGATCGCGTAAAACAGGTGTATTGGTATACTGTCTTTGTGGCTACAATATTTACAGTTTTATTTTTCTTTGTGGCAGAATTATGTCCGGAACTGGCAGTCAGGGTTTTCACTACAGAGCAGAAGCTGATTGATATTGCCGTATATGCATTGAAAGCATCGTCTGTCTGTTTCCCTGTATTGGGGCTTTGTATAGTTACCACAGCATTTTTCCAGAGCATGGGCCTGGCAAAGACCTCAATATTCCTGTCACTTACAAGGCAGTTCATCTTCTTGATACCGTTCCTGATGGTATTGCCAAAATATTGGGGAATCAACGGCGTATGGTATAGTCTGCCAGCCTCTGATGCTGCAGCCACTCTGCTTTCAGCCATTATGGTCTATCGGTTGTTCAGAAAATTTAACAAGCAGGCTTAGTCTTAGGTCTTAGGTATTAGGTATTAGGTATTAGGTATTAGGTATTAGAGGGCAGGTGCTTTGCCTACATTGTTTCTGCAAAGCGAAAGTGCTCAGGTGGTTTTGGGCCTCGGCTGCTCGAAGCTTTGTGCTACTTGGCGATTGTTAGCAGACGAACCTAAATTGAGAATTGAGAATGGAAAATTGATTGTTGGGTTGCCCATATATCGGGTTTGTCTAAGTTTCGAATCTTGGCACAGATTAACTAAAAGCAGCAGAAACAAAACAAATAATTCTCAATTCTCCATTTTCAATTCTCAATTAGAGAATGCGCACAAAGTTGGTTGAAGCAGTTGCTAAAATCAATTATGAATTATGAATTATGCATTAAGAATTATTGCAGAAGCTGGAGGACGCTCTGACCGAGGCTGTTGGCCTGTGCCAGCATTGCTGTGCCAGCCTGCTGCATTACCTGAGCAGAAGTGAAGCTTACCATTTCAGAAGCCATATCGAGGTCTCTGATTCTTGATTCTGAATCTGTGAGGTTAGTGGCTGCATTTTCGAGGTTGTTCATGGTGTAGCCAAGTCTGTTGCTGAAAGCACCGAGCTTAGAGCGTTCTGCTGAAACCTTGGCAAGTGCGTTATCGAGTTTGCCGATAGCATCCTGAGCGCCTTCTGTTGTAGACATGTCAAGCTTGTCGATATCAAGAGCGGCTGCAGACATATCACCGATGCTGAAGCTCATTGTCTGACCCTGGTTTGCACCAATCTGAAGCTGTGAGCTGTTGTCGATGACATGAAGTCTGAAGTTGGTGTCGCCGGAGCCCTTGGCTGTCATTTCTTCACTGGCGAAGCCAAGATATTTGTCGGAATAACCTTCAAATGTTACATGAACCTTGCTTTCGGTAGCAGGTGCATTAGAATTGTTTTTCTGACCAACATAGGTTGAAGTAAAGGCTACAGAACCGTTAATTTCATCAAGTCTTACACTTACGCTTGCGTCCTGAAGCTGCTGATTTACAGAAAGAACAAAGGAATCTATTTCTTTGAGGTCACTCATGGCTGAAGTGCAGAGGTCTTTGGTGAAGGTGGTGCCAATCATAATATCTACAGGGCCGTTAACACCGTCATCTACATGAATAAGTGATGGCTTTGGAGTGTCATCATAAATAAGGCTGATGCCCTGAATCATGTTTTCGGCTTTTTTGTCACCGTCTACGAAGCCAGTGTAAGTGCCTTCTGTGAGACCAATGCTTTCTGCGTTGGCAAGAATCTTAATTTCTGTTGGAGCCTTAGTGTCTGTTGGGTTGTAGCTGAGTCTTATCTGACCGTCTACAACGGTGGCTTCCATACCAGAATTTTTAATGTTGGCATCGGCTGCAATCTTGTTGTTGATTGCTGCTGCAATACCTTCCATAGAATATGTGGAAGTGGCACCAAAGGTAATGTCAACAGTAGCAACAGAGCTTGCTGCTTCACCATACTGGAAGCTGAATTTTACGTTTTCGGCGGCTGTGAACTTAAGACCATTTACAATACCACCGTTACCTGCTATCTGGGCTGGAGTTGAATCGAACTGAACATCGATACCGTCAAGAAGGCCAGAAAATCTATCAGTGCTGGTGTTAACTGTTCTGGTGTTGCCGGAAGCATCTTTAATTTTGGCCTGAATTACGTTGTTTGCAGACTGTCTGCTTACAGAAAGACCCAGTGCATCTATTACAGACTGATCACCGGCAAAAGAGAAATTACCTTCGTCGCCAACGATGCCGGAAGTGATTTCAAAGAATCCGCCAATGCCAGCGGTACCTGTTGATTCAACGAATCTTGCTGTGGAATGTTTGATGCCAAGGCTGCTTGAACTGGTGAGAGCGTTCTGCATGGAAGCAGCAAGTTCGTTAAGAGTCATCTTGCCATCAAGAGTGAAGCTGGCGGTTTCTGCATTACCAGTTACGGTAAGGGTCTGCTGTGTAGCAAGAGCAAAAACGCCGTTATCATCATAAAACTGGGCTACGTCTTCAAGCTTGGTGCTGCCCTTGGCAACTTCACCAGTGTTTTTATCCATGAAAAGTTGGCTGGTCTGCATCTGGCTGATGCCACCCTGAATGAGGGTCATGCTGACTGAAAAATCGCCACCAGCAACGCCGTTGCCTGTTACCATGCCATTTACATGATTTGAGCTTGAGCTGATCTGGGCAGTCTGGCTGCCGTTAAGAAGCTTCTTTGTATTGAATTCGGTGGAATCAGAGATATCGTCTATTGCATCTGTTAACTGGTTGATTTCTTTCTGTATTTCTAGTCTGTCATTAGAGGTGAGAGTATCGTTAGAGGCCTGAATAGCCAATTCACGCATTCTCTGAATAATGCTTTCAGTTTCATTCAAGCCGCCTTCAGCAGTCTGAATCATTGAAACGCCGTCCTGAGCGTTGAGCTTGGCACGGTTGAGGCCACTGATCTGGCTGCGCATTTTTTCGCTGATAGCAAGACCGGCTGCATCGTCGGCAGCAGAATTTATTCTTAACCCAGAGCTGAGCTTAGAGATGGATTTATCCATCTTTGAACTTGTTCTGTTAAGATTAGAATAAGTAGAAAGAGATGTAATGTTTTGATTGATGCGAAGAGACATATCTGAATTCCTCCGTGAATTCTAGAAATCTATCGGTGCTTCCTTGCCCCGTGAAAACAAAAACCTTCCCGATTTTCGTCTTCTATATAAATTATCGACACAAATGCCAAAAAAGTTTATACCTTTTTTTATCTGATAATTATTAGAATATTTTTTAGCAATCTTTAAAGTTATTTTACTTTTGATTTATGGAATGTATGTTGCAGATTGCAACATATTTGCGTTATAATATAAAAAAGAGGTGGAAAAATGACAGTAGCAAGCATTAATGTAAGAGTAGAACGTAATTTAAAAGAATCTGCTGAAACGGTTTTTAAAGAACTCGGCATGAGCATGACTTCAGCAATAAATATTTTTTTAAGACAAACTGTCAGAGATCAGGGGTTACCTTTTCAACCTGTTTTGACTCATCTAAATAAAGAAACGATTGATGCTATAGAAGAAGGTAGAAAACTGGCTTCAGATCCAAATACAAAAAAATATTCTTCTATAGATGAATTAAGGAAAGCTTTTGATGAAATATAAGGTTATTTTAACCAGCAGATTTAAAAAAGACATTAAATTAGCCAAAAAGCAGAATCGCAATATAGGATTATTACTAGAGGTTGTTGATAAACTATCCAATGGCGAACAACTAGAACCCAAATATAGAGACCACGCATTAGTTAATTGTAAAGGCATTAGAGATTGTCATATTGAAAGTGATTGGGTTCTTTTATATGAATACCGTAATGAAATGCTTATTTTATTGCTGCATAGAATAGGTTCACATTCAGATTTAAGCTTATAAACACGATAATTGCTCGACTCTTGCGATAGACGCTTGTTTTGTGATAAAATTAGAGTGAATAGGTGTTTGTGAAACAGCTTTGAATTAGCAAATATTTGCACAGGGATGTATGTCTATATAGATGGGGGCGTTTGGCATGACAAATTTTAAAGGTAATTATTTTAGATACACATTATTCATTCTATTACTGGTTTTTGCCTCAACAACTAACTCCGCCCTCGCACTGGAATATTTACAAAACTATGATTTTAATGGAAACATTAACAATTGGACTCAAGGTGAAGGTAATGCCTCGGTTCTTTACTATAACGACAATTTGAATATATATAATAATCGTAACCGTGTTGTTTACCAGGATTTCACAACACCATCCGGTCGTGTGAATGCAAAATTTAGCTTCAAATATAGAGGCACTAACACTTCTAATTGTACAATAACTTTTTTGTATCAGGCGCCAAGAACTTCTACAAACAATACTGGTACTACTCTTTATACAAATACATTTACTAATGCGACTTATGAATCGAGTGCCACAGCTAATAATTTAAATGCAAATACTACCTATAGAGCAAAAATTTATACAAACTATAATAGAGCAGGATATGACATGGAAGTTTACTATTTTTCATGTCTTTTATCACCTTCCGGGCTTACAGCTCAACTGAATACAACTAGCAGAAATATTGCTGGTAGTAATTACAATATTGTTGAGGGGATAAGACTTACCTGGAATAAGAGTACAAGTGATGCGGATACATGTTCTAAATACATAATTTATAGAAGCAATAGTGAAAATGGTACTTATACCAAGATTGCTGAAATAAATGACGCGAATACAACAACTTATACTGATACAGCACCTCTTGGTGGCACTAACTGGTATTATATAACAGATACTGGTTCTGACGGTCGTGAATCACCGGCGTCTCCAAAGGTTAGTGTAAATATTCTTGCGCGAGTTACTAACTTGCGTGGTGAAATGCAGGCTCAGTCCGGAGGATATTATTATAACAATGTCCTTACTTGGAATGCTGTACCTGGTTTTGGGGGACAGTATATTGTATTTGGTGGAAATAGTTCAAATAACTATAATAAAGTTCTTTGGTCAACAGGTACTACAGCTACAGATGATAACGTAAACAACGATTCATTGGATGATAGTTTTCTTTACTATAGGGTAACTTATAGTACAGATGGTAACAATACCTGGGCGCCTTTGTCAGATGAACTGGCTCAATATTTCCTGTTTCCTCCGAAGAATTTAAAAGTAACCAGTGGTTATGATCCCGTACGGAGACAAGATGCAATAGCCGTTTCATGGAATGATAAAAATATACCGGATTTAATCAGTTATAATATTTATCGAAGCAATACTGAAAATGGCACTTATACCCTGATAGGCACGGTAGGTAATGGTTCAACTGTTTTTTATGATACGAATGTTACTGTTGGTACTACTTATTGGTATAAGGTAACCGTTACTACCCCAAGAGGTACTTCTGGTTGGTCGCAGGCTATGAGTGGCGTTTTGATGTCTACTCCAAAGAATCTTACTGCTACAAATCTCGGTGGCAATCAAATCCGGTTGAATTGGACAGAACCAACTGCTTTTCCACCAAATCATGGTGGCTATAGTGTTTATCGAAGCACAACTCCAAATGGTCCATGGGAAAATAAAGCTAGCTATGTTTCTGGCAACAATTATACTGATTGGTTTACCGTTGCTGATGGTGATGTGTTTTATTATTATGTAGCAGAAATGGGCTGGGACCATGAAGGTGGCCCCTCTAACATAGCAAAGGTTGGTTCTTTGGATGCGCCAACAAACCTTAGAATAGCGCCAAATGCTGCTTATACTGGTCTGGTATTGAACTGGAATGCAGTTACTAAGTATGGGGCAAAAGTAGCAGGTTATAACATTTATCGCAGTGAAACAGCAGGCGGTCCTTATACTAAGATTGGTCAGACTAATAGTAGAAATACAACAACTTATACCGACACTCCTGTTCCTATTGGCAAGCATTATTATTATGTTGTAACTACCCGTAACACCAGTAATGGTGAATCAGACTATTCAAACGAAGTCGATGGAGTAATTAATTTTGCTCCACCTACTATTGCTATTTCTACATTAGCTGATTTGAGTGGCTTTAATCTTACATGGACCTATAACGAAGCAAATCAGTGTCCGAGTGCTGTGTTTGGCGGTTATAATGTCTATCGTAGCGAAGTTTCTAGTGGTCCTTATACATTGCTTACACAGATGAATAAGACCGGTGGAACCTCTTATTCATATTCTGATACCACTGTTACAGAAGGCGTAACCTATTTTTACGTAGTTACAACTAGAAATAACGCAAGCCCGTCAGCAGAATCAGGCTATTCTAATGAAGTAGAAGGAAAATTGAATTTTGGTCCGCCTACTATTGCTATTGCCGCCTTAGCTGATATGAGCGGTCTGAAGCTTACCTGGTCATATAATGCTGCTGACCAGTGTCCGGAAGCCAGATTGGGTGGTTATAACATATATCGCAGTGAAACTTCTGGTGGACCTTATACTCAGATTGGTTCAACTGATGGTAAAACAGGAGTTACTTACACAGATACTACTGTTGCCAATGCGGTAGAATATTATTATGTTGTCAGAACCAGAAATGTAGATAATGGCGAATCTGCTGATTCTAATGAAGTTCATGGCAAGATTACTATGCCGGCCCCTGTATTGCCACCGACTATCACTGCTACCTTGCAGTCAAATATATACCTGCCGGTTACTATTAACATTGCTTCAAATTATAACTGTACTCCAGTGCCACCAGGTTCCTTCGGCGGTTTTAACATATATAGAAAATCTGGAACAGAAACTTCTTTCAGCCTGA
>JAZUDR010000059.1:0-29103 GCA_045639725.1 Candidatus Avigastranaerophilus sp.
CTTTCTTTGCTTGGAAAATCTACAGAAGAAGATTTTCTAAAAGCTGAGGATTACGCTAAGCAGATGGTAAATGATTTTCCAGATGATTCTGATGCTCATCGAACATTGGGTTTGATTTTTGCCGGCCGCGGTGCTTTTATGGACGCTTTTGATGAATTCTATCTGGCTCTCAAGTTGAATCCTGCTAATAGCTTGATTCTTTGCGATATGGCATCTTTGCATCTCGCTTTGCACCAACCGGACAAAACTATTGAATGCTTGAAGGATATCAAGAATACAAATGGTTGGAATCAGATTATGCTGGCCATGGCATATTCTCAGAAAGACCAGAGTATAAAAGCTTACATGGCTTTGAAAAAGGCAGAACTGATTGGTTATAAGGGCTATTGGCTTGATACTATGCGTTCTGTTCTGACTAAGAAGTTGGGCCTCTAAAAGTAGGTAATAAAAAAGCCTTGCGACAATGTCGTAAGGCTTTTTTATTGTTCGTGTCTAGCGCGATTCGAACGCGCGACCACAGGATTAGGAATCCTGGGCTCTATCCAGCTGAGCTATAGACACACTTTTTCTTGCTTTATTCTACAAAGTTTTTGGGTTTTTATCAACTTATTTTAAAATTTAAAGAAAGTCTTCAGGGTAAATACGGCTACTATCAATACGATGATTGATATTATTGTGGTAGTGATAGGATTCATATTGTATTGATATTTGAAGGCTTCCACTGGGGTTGGAGTATATTCTGTCCAGTGAAGCAGATTCTGAACATGTTCCTTATAGCTTTCATTCACCATGTATTTTTCAGCTGTTTTTCCCTGTAATTGATGCTCTCTGTATCTGAATGATACTGTTTTGTCTCCATCTATTACACCATGTAAATTACATAGCCACTGATATTCATCATTGTTCAGGCTGACTAGAAAATACTGACAGTCTGGGGTGGGGCCTTCTATTTTTTTATTCTCAAGGTATTTTTCTGGATCTAAGAATGAGTTAGTTGCCTGAGCTAGGGTTAGCCATTTGGGCAGGTCGTATTTGGTGTTGTTCTTAAGCATTGCTGCAGTTCCAGCATTGAGAAGCTTAAGATTGCTACGGCATTTGTTGTTTATTTCTTTTCCTGTGTTGACAGCATAAACGCTATTGGCAAACAATAATACAGTAGCAATAGCTATTAGCAATATCTTTTTCATTGTTAATCCTCTTGTTAAATTTGATTTTATATACCATATATATATAGGTATGTCTACTTGACGCTTTTAGATATTTTGATTAAAATTATTGTACACTGTCGAATATCGGGGGTCGTAATGAAAAAAAGTCTGATAATATGCATTCTGCTCATAACAGCAGTGATGATATCTAATACCGCTTTTGCCGGTTCCGGTGAAGGCTATGTTCCTAATTGGAAAGTTGGTCAGCGATGGATTCTTGAAGCTTCCTACCGCGATCTGCGTGTTGAAGGTGAAGCATGGATGCCTTCAATGCAATGGATTTTCAACGTAAGAGCAGTGAAGAAGATTGGCGGAGAAGACTGCTATGTTCTTCATGTTTACGGTCGCAAGAGCAGCCAGAAGAATCAGGCAGTTCTTTGGCTTTCTGTAAATGATTTAAGACCTGTCAGGGTTATAGATGTATATCCGACTTCTGCTGGTATGAAATATCAGGAACGCGACATCGACCCGAATTCTTCTGAACCATTGGTTGCAGAAGGAACTCCTATTCCATATGACCTTCCATCATTCCCGTTAACTAAGGCTGACAACAGAGCTCAGGCTGCAGACGGCTTTGGCGCTTATAGCCGTTCTTCAAATACTGAAGCTAAGAAATTCTCCAGAATTCGTAGTGTTGGCGGCATCTCCTTTAAACGCAGTGTTTCTCAAAAAAGTAAAGCCCCTGAAAAACAGTATGCTGATACTTTTGCAGGCTATTCAAAAGCCACCAGAAATGCTGGTCAGCGCTTCCAGGTAGAAATAGACGAAGATCGTTCAGATAACAAGCTTACACAGCTTTGGCAGCAGGGTATGCCATGGGCTATTTCTGGAACCAATAGAGACAGAAAGGTTCGCTTAGTTCCTGAATCTGAATACATGCCAAAAAATGGGGGTGAAAACTAATGAGAAAGCTTTCACTAACTCTAGCTCTTTTACTTTCAGTCGCTCCTGCTTCAATATTCGCAGAATCAATCAGTGGCGAAATAAAGCCATCACCATGGTCTGGTGACTGGTGGTCACGCAAAAGAGGTTTCCTGGTTAAGGGTTGGGAAGGTCATAAAACAGCTCCATTCCAGAAATATGATGCTTATGTTACATCAGTAACTGGCAAAAATCCAGGTGCTACAGCCTGGGAAGCCAATCCAAAGAATCACCATTACAATCCTAATGCAGAATCTTGGGAAGGTCACTGCAATGGCTGGTCTGCTGCATCAATATTGACTCCTGAACCAAAGATTACACGCAATCGTGGCGGAATCGCTTTTGAACCAGCCGATCAGAAAGCTATTCTTTCTGAACAGTATATGAACTGCTACTGCAGCTTCCATGGTAACCGCTATTGGGGAAATGAAAAAGACGATAGAAACGATATATACCCAGATCAGTTCCACCGTCTGCTTATTGAAAATATAGCTTCTGGCAAAACTGCTATGGTATGCGATATTGAATCTGACCGCATGGTTTGGAATTACCCGATTTATAAGTTTGAATCAACCTGGTCTACCGGCTGGTTTGATGATCACAAGCTTAAGGTAAAAACTACCTGCTATTTTGTTAATGATGACGTAAAACCAGAATATATCGGCACTAAGTGGTTCGCTGTTAATTACACCTACAATCTCTATGTTGATGATAAAGGCAATGTAATCAGCGGTGAATGGACTGGCGATTCTAAGAAGAATCATCCGGATTTCGTCTGGATACCAACAGGCGACGCTAGAGTTCCAGCTAATTCTACCTTAGAAAATCCTTGCATAGATCCAAAATTTGTCAAGGAAATCACTACTGGTCCAGCAAATAAGACTTCTAACGGCAGAGCTTCGGCTCCTGCTTCAAGAAATCCTGACCAGATTCTTATGGAAGCCGGTTTGAATCCTAGCGAACTCTTTAATTAAGCAATAAAAAAGCCCGCTTGCAAGCGGGCTTTTTTATTGCCTGTTTGTTTTTTTGTGTGGCCAACCTATTGTACAATTTAGTGTTTAAAAATTGTTCGTAAAAATACTGTTTATCTAGTATAATATCTCCAATTAGGTTATATATGAGCATTTTTATAAAAACACGATGCAGTCAACGTAAGGCAATGACATTTGTTGAAATACTCATTGCTGGTTTTTTTATGGTCGTTGTTTTTACAATAGGTTGGCTCATTGCTAGCAGCTTTACTGGTGTCAAAAAAGTAAGAAACTACGAAAATGCTATATTTTTAGCAAACGAGGCTGTTGAAGCAGTCCGGGCTGCACGTTCCAATGAACTTGGCAACGATAAAGATAAAGGAACTAATACTTTGATTGCAGATTTTAATTCTGCCAAGAATGCTTATGATAAAGACCCCGGTGGCTTCGTTCCTGAAGTTGAAATAGGGAAAGTTAAATATAAACGTACAGTAAGCATAGAAGATGTGCCTTCTGGTAACAAAGATATTGAATCATGCCTGAAGATGATCCGTGTGAATGTAACCTGGCGCGATAGCGAAGATAATGCGCCTGTTACCCTCGAAGTTGTAACTGCACATTGTGAGTTATGGTGATGAACATGATATTCAGATTAAAAAATAAAAAAGCTATAACTCTTGCTGAAGTAATTATTGTTGCCGGACTTTTTGTAATACTTATGACGGCTGCTTATAAGCTGTTCTTCGGAGAAGTAAGAACAATAAAAACTGCTTTGGAGCACATTGGAATTAATGAAAGTGCCCGTAAGTTTTTTGCTTATATGGGTAATGATGTCAGAAACTCTAACTGGGTTGATTTCCCAAAAAAATTGAACAGGCAGGTTACAACAAAATTGCAGCCTATCTCTGAAGGAAAAATCTGTGTTTTGCGAAGACAGGTTCTTGACCTCGAAGTAGCGCCTCCAAGCCCGGAATTCCTCAGGGAAGAGGTTGTTACTTATTTCCTTAAAAAAGCTGAAGATGGCACAAGTGACCTGTATAGACACGTTAAGTCTGATTTGCCAAACCAGCCCTCTAAGGATTATGAAAAAAAGATATGTGATGGCATTATGGATATGATGGTTTTTGTAACCAACCGTAAGCCGATTACTCTGGAAAAGTCGCTTAGCAGTGGTGGAAATCTTTCAAAGATTATGAACTATGAACCATATGAATTAGACGGAACTGGTCCGTATCTTGTTCATGTGTATGCCTCTTTTGTCAGGAAAACTAACAAGGATAAAAGCGCTAAGACAGCCCCGATAAAGCTAAATACCTGCTTTGCTGTCAGAGGAAAGCTTAACGGTATTCACCCATGATGAAAAGATTCTCTAATAAATCAGGACAGGCTTTGATAGTAATATTGATGATATGTCTATTTTTGGGCATAGTAGCTTGTGTTGTTCTGAATCTTCAGAGCAGTCAGATTAATCTGTTGTCTAAGTCCGCAAAGGATTATCTGTCTCTGAGTGTTGCCGAATCTGGTTTGCACTGCGTTTTGGCAGAAATGAAAGCAGATTATCAGTTTGTTACTCATGGCAATCCATACGTTCCTAATGCATTGGATAAATGGCCGTCACCAGCAGAAAGACGCTATAATTATTTAAAAAGTAGCAACTTGCTGAAGATAGGTAACAATGGTCGTGGGACCTATACTGGTTCTGTTGAATTCCCGACAATGAAGATGAAGGGTGACTTCAAAGTCAGAATGAAGCTTCTGGAATCTAAGAACAGTGATAAGTCAAAGACTGTTGATGAAAGACACAGATATTTCCTTCTCGAAAGCTATGGAAAAGTCGGCGATTCCTGCAGAAAGATTTCAACTATAGTTGAAAGATTTGTTCCTGGTAATTTCCTGCTCTATGATGGACAGGTGCTCGATGTTGGCGGTTATGGCCCTTACCGTATAACACCTGGTATGATGACCTCAGGTAGACTGTATGGTCATGAAATGGTTGTCTTTAGTAAGCGCGGTAACACAGATAGAACTGCAGAACTATCTAAGATTGAAAAAATATCTACACCCGGTTATATAAAATCAGAAGCTCCAGTAAATTTTGAATTCTTCTGCGGGCCTAAGGGTAGCATAAAGCCTAACAATGACTCGACTGACCCTGATAAATTTCAGGCTGTAGCCATAAAGCAGGGTGGAAAAATAACAGATAGACTGATTCTTGATGGAAATCACGGTGGTAAGCCTCAACTGCTGCCTCCTTTGAATCCTTCCTATTGGAGAAATGCCAAGAAGCCTTCTCCTGAAATATTGCGAGCAGGCAGTTCTTTCGAAGGTTTTAAGGAGTCCAAATGGAGAAATCCTGCAAAGCCAGGTGAAGTTGTATACGATTTATTCTTTGGGTGGGATTTCCAGAACGAAACGAAGAGCGTTCTGATATACTCTGAAGTGCCTCTTAGAATATGGGGCTGCCCAAAATGGAAAGCCTTAACTATATTCTGTGAAAAAGACGTTTATATTGCCGGCGATTTTAATGCAAATCCAGACGGTATACAAAGCTATACTGACGGCTATCGGTCATACTCGAAGGCTCCTAGAAACGGTACAGATAAGAACGGATGTCAGGTAATGTCTATGGGCAGAATCTGGTTCGATTATTCTAACCCTATGAATTTCCTACGTAACGAAATGGAAGTTGTAATCGACTATGATATTGCTTGCACATTGAATGTTACTGAGCCAAGTAATCTTATTCTTAAATCAATAGTCTGGCCGTCACGCAGCACTACAGGCCCAATGAAACGCCGTATGCCAATGACCTTTTTGAATTTCTCAGCAATAAATACTTTGTTTAATATGCCTAAGGAAGATCCAGAGCTTCTAGCCGCTGTTTCAGCAATCGTAGGTCTGCACCCATCTCTTGCAAGGCTCAGGGCATACTTAAATAAACCTGGTGAAAAAGAAGAGGGCGATAATGGAACCTGGAGTGCCCCGGTTTCTTCAAGTAATAATACTTCTGCTGATGCTAGCATGAGCGGTGGCTCTGCTCCTCAGCAGCCTGAACCTGCTGCTGTTTCTGCTTCTGACGACGGAACTTCCGACCCTGAAAAACAGAAGGTTCATTTCCCAATAACCAGCAAACTTGTAAGAACAGGAGTTTACGAAGCTATTGGCGTTCAGGCGTATACTGTTGGTACAATACTTCCTGCTGCCAGAGACAAGCTTGTAAAAATGATTCTTAATGAAGCGGAAAAAGAAATGGATGAGGATGAGCCAAATCCAGACTTAGGGCCTTGGCACATTGCAGATCGAATGTTCAATCTTGCTGTAAATCACAAGGATACCGGTCTTCGTTTCCCAGAAATGACCGTAAATGCTATGCTTGTCGATTCCGCTGAGCTTAATGCCAGATGGGACTTTGGGAATAGTGCTAACAAGGTTCAGAATGAATTAGGCAATATCCAGAGCAAGGAAATGCGTTCTTTCCCATGGATAGGAGCCGGTTCTAGATTTATTTTAAGACATCATGGCTCGATGGTTCATTTGCGCAATAGAAAGGTAAAAGAATTTTTGAACGGTTCTTTGCGCGATGATCAGTCTGTCATAAGACATATGGCTTTTGACCCGACCTTTGCTAGTGGTGGTGGCGACTATTTCCCGCCATATCCGATATCTGGTTTTACCATCATTAACTGGCAGGATGAATATTGCTCTGAAGAAGAATATAACAAGATTAATTGAAATAATTTTTTAGAATATTCTTAGAAATATTGAATCCTTTATTTGCATAAAAAAAAGGCCTCTTACCCTTGATTTAATGATGGTTTTTGTAGTACGATGTCATGTATGCAAATAAAATATTTCCTGATAATTCTTATTACAATAGTAATTTTCCTCGGCTGTGGCGGGGGTGGTGGTTCTGGAGTGGGCCACGTAATTGTTACTGGCCAAATTTCAGGGAATATTTCTTTGGATGAGACGCTGGCTTCTGAACGTGCAATAATTGCCAGCAACACTGAATCTTTCCGTGCGTCTGGTTTTAATCAGGCTGTTGTTTTTCTTGAAGAATTGCCTTCTAGAGCTGTTTATCCAGATTCAAACGGTAATTATTGCTTTACCGATTTGCCATTAGATACTGCATTTCATGTTATAGTTCGTATTAATTCTCTGACTAGCAAAGTTTATAAGTCTAGAAGTTCTGCTGTATTGGTTGAATCCTCAAGACCTGAAGTTGTTAAGAATTTTCATGTCTCATCTGCTGATGAAGCAAAATACCAGATTAGATTACAAGTAAATGATACCAAGGATAGTCCGGTTAGTAAATGTAACGTCTGGTTATGGGGCGAAGAATTTACTGTCGACGAAGGTGGATGCTACCTTTCTCCTATGATGCCTTTGGGTGCAACTGGAAAAATGAAGATAGTGCCTCCTTCCAACAAGGAATTAGTAACTCTCGAATGTGATATTGATTCTTCTACTTTTCAAAGCGAAATTAAGGGCGTTTCATCTGTTACATTACCGCCTTATGGCATAACCCAGAAACGCGCACCATATGTAAGTCTAAGAGTTGGTGAACTTCTTCCCGGTGGTTCTGCTGTTAGAATATATGGCACAGCATTAGACCCACAGAACGACTATCTTGATTACGAATGGACAACCAATGTCAGTTCTTTTACCTATACCAGCTTTGATAAAAGCTATGTGGAATGGGCTATTCCTTCAGAACCGACAACAACTGTTATAAAATTCAAGGCTAATCAGGTTTCTTCTACTCTTTATCCGCTGCTATATAGCTATGCAGAACTTTATATCAAGATATCTAAGGACGGAACGGTTACATTCCCCGGCGAAATTGTCATTGTTCCAACCCAAAGAAGCATTCAGATTATTTCATCTGCCACAACTCAGATAACTGGCAATACTATTGCGTATTATGAGGCAGTTGCTTCATTCCCCAATGACTTAGAAATAAACTATGGTTGGGAATGCTCAGAAGGAGCAATCGAATCTGGTAATAATTCAAGAAGAGCATTTTGGCATTCCCCTGCATTGAAAGCTTATGAATCCAAGATTGCTACATTGACTTGCTATGCTTCAGACGGTATTGCTACTGTTTCTAAGGATTTATCTATCAGCGTTACTTCTTTCCCGACTGTCAATATTGCTTACCCGGTAGAATCTGAGTTTTATCCTGGCGAAATTACTTTTAACGGTGTGGCTAGAGACTATCTAGGAAATATCATTGATGGCAGTGTCTTTGAATGGTATGTTGCTACTTCAACAAGCAATTATCAATTTGTTGAATCTGGAAATGCAAGCTTTACCTATAATTTTACCCAGAAGGGACCATATTCTGTAGCTCTTAATGCCCCTGATTCGGCAGGTATCGTTGGTTCTGCTACAAAAGAAATAACCATTCTGAACTGCTCACCTGTAATTTCCATACTTAGCCCTGAAAATGACGCTGGATACCTGAAAAATGATACGGTTATTTTCAGTGCAGATATTACAGACTATGAAGACGGCAAAATTACAGAGCCTGAGCGCATCACATGGAATTCTGATATTGATAGTGTAATTGGGTCTGGAACATATTTCGAAGTAGCTTCTCTATCAAAAGGCATGCACACTATTACTGTAACGGCCGTGGATAAAGATGGAGGGACAGCTTCTGTTTCTGTTGTAATATGGTATGACATGCCAGCGAGAATTACACTTTCCCCGGAAAGCGGCTCTGTATTCTTTGACCAAGAATTTATGCTGACTGCAAAGGGAGTTGATGAAGGTAACAAACCTTTGGATATTTCAACCTATAAATGGTATCTGGATGGGGCCGACTGGGCAAAGGATGGACTTGAATCCTTTACTACAACAGGATTGGCTGCTGGATTCCACACAATAAAGGTTGTTGGTCGTAATAAAGCTGTAGATGTAGTAAGTGATAATTACTGCTATGAGGTGGGCTACCCGGCGCCTGTTATAAGCTCTCCCGCATCAGGCACAAGATTTGATATCGGTTCATCTATTTCATTTGTAGCTACACCGCCGGCAACTGGTTCATTAACATTTAATTGGTATCTTGATGGAAGCACGAGCTCATTAGGTTCTTCGACATCTCTCATAACTACTCTTGAAAAGGGACGTCATAAAATTGAATATGTTGGCGTTGACACTGCCGGGAAGACATTGTGTGGTTCTACTACTGTTGTTGTAGAAAACGTTCCTGTAGTTACCATTGATAATGTTGCTACAGGTTCTAAGTTCTTCATTACTCACGATATTGAATTTAAGGCTATTGCTGATGTTTCTGACAGTAATGTTGCCTGGTATCTTGATGGTTCTGACATTCCGTTTAAAACAGGCAAAAATATTGCTCTTACCCAGGAGGGAATGAATAAGGATATCGAAGCTGGATATCATACAATTTCAGTTGTTGCTACCGGTGAATATGGTACAACTGCTTCTGCATCTGTTGGCTTTACTTCAGGTATTGAAGCTGTAGGTCTTAACAAGCCAGTAGGAACAACCTTCGCTGAAAATGAAAATATTGAATTTGAGGCAAAGCCAGTTGTTGATGGTTTACCGCTGCAATGGTATCTGAATGGAAGTCCATGGAAAACAGCAGCATCATTCAATTATAGCTTCTCTGAATCCAGTGCTTATTCAATAAGGGTGATAGCTACAGATAGTGCTAATGTTGCCAGTTACAAAGACATTACATTAAACGTGGGCCTTTTCCCTATAATGAATTTGGTTTTTGTTGATGCTAATGGTGCAGAAGTAGACCCGGATAATAAAGTTTTCTTTGCTGGAAATACTATAACTGTCCGTGGTAGCGGGATTAATCCCATTGATGGTAATGTCATCTCTGGTTCAAATATGTCTTGGTATATATATAACAACAGCGATAATCCCGTGAAGGTTTCTGAAGACGGTCAGAATAATAGTCAGATAACTATTCCTGCTTCAGCAATTTCACTTCTTGGTGAAGGTATTAGAAAAATTGAACTACGAGGTAAAGCTAGCTCGTCTTCTGACGCATATGGTTCAAAAACTAAACAGGCTTATTTTAATTTGCCTGCATTAAATTATACTGAACCAGCTGATAATCAGATTATACATCTTGATGCGACTAAGCAGTATTCTCAGGTTTTTGTAGCTTCAGGTACTCCTAATGCTGTTTCACCCTTAAAGTTTGAATGGTGGTTGAATTGGGGAACTTCTGATGCACAGAAGCTTTCTGATGTTAACACGGGAATAGATTATGGTTCAAGAATGGAATTGCAGATTGCTTCCGGTATTCAGTATCTGACCTTTGTTGGCACAGACTCTGCTGGTTTTGTTAGTTTAAAGACTAAGAAGCTTACTATAAGTGATAATGCTGCAATTGAGTTTACACCGGACGATGGTTCTGTTATTTTTGCTAAGCAGCCATTTGATTTGGAAGTAAATAACACTGTTGTAAAAGAAAGTCTTGAATGGTTGCTTAAATACAATGGTGGAACCGAAATAATACTCTCTCCAAGAGGTTCACCGTATACTGTAGACCATTCAAGGCAGGATACTTACTTTGCTAGTATTGGATACTATGAAATAACCGCTAGTGGTGTTAGTTCACTAAATGTTCCTGCGTCCATAACCAATAAAATCTATTATGGCTTAGCGGATGCAAAAATTAGTTCTCCTGCTTCAGGAACAAGATTCCAATTAAATTCTATACAGAATTTTATTGCAACACCAACGGCTGATTCGGCCTATGCTATTAGAGCACAGAACTCTTCATGGTATCTTGATGATATAAAACTTGGAGAGTTCGATAATCTCTGTGATATAAATACAACTATCGAAGGTGGCTATCATATTTTAAGATATTCTGCCATTGACAGCATTGGGAATGAAACTAGCGATGAGATTGGAATATTATTCGATGATGCTCCTGTAATCGGTTTGGCTGAACCCGTTAATCAAGATAATGACATTTATATTTTTGCCCATGATACAGCATTTACATTTAATGGTTCTGGTACTGTCATGGTTAAGCCCAATGAATATTCACCATCAAATTATAAGTGGTATGTGAATAATGATTTTTCAGCCTATGTTTCAGGACAGTCTGTTGCAGGTAGCTCTTTGAACTTCATTGACGGTGAAAATACTTTAATTGTTACCGCTGAAGACCAGTATGCCGTTGTTGGCACACATTCCAGAACTGTCTTCTACAATGAGCCTATAGCTCAGATTCTTCAGCCGGCTGATAGGCAGATTGTTTTCAATACCGACGTTGTTTGTGAAGGAAGCAATTCCCCACGGATTAATATGGACTGGTATCTCAATGGTGTAAAGATTGGTAATGGAGCTAATTGCACTATTAGTGATTCTGATTTGCCACTCGGTGAAAATACAATTACCTACATTGGCACTGATAGTTTCGGTTTGGAAAGCATAGCCAGTGTTCTTATAATAAAAGAAGACAAGCCAACAATGCTGATAAAAACCAACCGCAATGTTGTCGCTGATAATGCTGTATTTTTCCCAATCACCAGCGGCAATTTAAGGTTTGTGGGCAGTGGGGTTAATGGTTTAAACGGCGATGCTATTGATAGTAGTAAACTTGTATGGAATCTGTATTCTGGTTCTGACACCAATAGTGAACCTATTGCTAACTATACGGGAACTACTTTTGATGTTACGTATAGTAAATTTAATACAAATGGTTATTATACTTTGGAACTGACTGGCGAAGACGGCTACGGCAATAAAGGAACAAAGACTTCAACCTTCTATTATGGCTATTCTGCTCCAGAAATAACGGTTCCTGGTTCTGTTGCCACATTTAGTATAAGTGCAGGGACTGGCACTGGTATCAATTTGACTGCATACTCTGATCCAAATCTTACTACCGAATTTCCGGAAAATTGGGTTGCAAGCTGGACTAGCAAAAGTTTTACAAATGAACTGGCATATATGGGCTCTGGTAAGAGCTTATCTGGTATTACTTTTGCAACTGCCAGCAGATATCTTGTGACTTACACTGAAATAGATAGTAATGGAGTTTCAAAATCAGCTACATCAGACATTCTTATTGACGACGATCCGATTGTAAATATTAATACAAATCTGAATATTGCTGCTAATGGAGCAGGTTTTTATAAGATTGATTCTGGAAATATGATATTAAAGAGTGATGTTGAAAGCGACTGTCCGCCTATGACATATTCATGGAAACTGTATGCTGGGTCGGACACTACTACTGCTTCCTTTGATAATGCGACAACTCAGAACTATAGTATAGCTTCTAGTAAGCTTAATTCTAATATAGGCAATTGTACTGCACAGCTTACTGTAACTGATAGATATGGGGCTAGCTCCGACTCTACTGCAACCTTCTATTATGGCTTGCAACCACCGGATATTTCTAGCCCAAGCGCCTATATTGATATTCCAATAGCCGCTGGTGCGGCTGGTATAAAGCTTGTTGGAACTGTCGACAGCAGATTGGCAGCTTCAGCTAAGTGGTTTGATGGAGCTACTGACATTACAGGTTCTATTAATAATCTGGTATTATCTCCAGGTATTCATCAGATTACTTTTATAGCTACAGATTCTAATGATATTGAAAAGCATGACACCGTCCAGATTGATGTAAATGATAAACCTTTCGTGAGCATAAAAAATAAAAATACAGGAACACCAATACAAGGCTCCTTCTATTTTACTCTTGCAAATGATTCTGAATCAATTCAATTCACAGGTTATGGAAAAGATGCTATTACCAATGCCGATATTGGAGCTGATAAAATGAAATGGACTCTGTATTCCGGTGAAGGAGCAGTAGGGACAGGTAATGCTCTCAGTGGAAATTCTGATGGAACATTGACTCTGACCAGAAGTCGTTTCAGCAGTGCTGCGACTTATACCATAAAACTTCAGGTTGAGGATAGTCTAGGTTTTACAAATGAAAGTATCCAAAGCTTCTATTATGGTCATGCTTTGCCGACTATAACTTCACCTGAGAATGGCTCTAAGATGAAGGAAGATTCTGTATGGGTTACTTTTACTGCAGGAACGGAAAATCCTTCTTTTACAACAAAGACTTGGAAATATTGCTCAGGTGGAATAGCTACACATTCGGTCACTGCTAATCCGATGGAATTTGGTAACGGCACCTATACTGTTTCCTTGAGTGCTGTTGACAGTGCTGGTATAGAAAAGGTTGCCGTTTCTAGCTTTGCAGTAAATAAAGACCCGATAGTAGCAATATCGTCTCCGACCAACGGGGATTATTACTTTGGAAATAAAACCCTTACCTTGACTGGGACTGCTAAGAAAAGCAATGGAACAAACCTGCCTGATGAAAAGATAACATGGTATAGAAGCAGTTCACCAACAGGTACTGAAACCAAGCTTGGCAATAGTTCCAACATTACTGTTACTCCTGAAACAATAGGAACTGGAACCTGGTATATAAGATTGGTAGGCATTGATTCTGATTATCCTCCTGATCAGGTTAGCAGTGCTTCAATCAGAATTACGACTGGTATTGTACCGCCTACTATTACTTCTCCTGCTTCAGGAACAAGATTTGATACAGGCACTAGTGTTTTATGCGAAGGTAATGATTTGTCTTCATACGGTATTACTCTGACATGGACTTATGATGATAATCCAACAATGGCGTCTGGTAAGTCTGCTTCTCTTTCTGGCTTGCCAAGAGGATTCAGGACTATCAAGTATTCTGGCAAGGACTCTGCCAATGAGGTCTATACGGCAACTGCTATGGTTCTTATGGATAAGATTCCTACTATAACTCAGACACCTCAGATTGTGACTCCGTCACCTCTCGGAGATGGTTTGCAAAACTCCTATGGAAACTATTATAAGATTGTTCTGGCTTCAGAAGGGACCCAGCTTAATTTCCAGGTTGAAGCAAGAGACGAAGAAAATACTGCGATTGCTTCTGTAACATGGATTGATACTAGCACAAAAAGTATTGTGGACGGTTCTAATATAAATCCATGCAATTTTGTTATAAATCCATCCGGACCTGGTAGCTATACTTATTATGTATTGGCAGATGATATTTATGGAGTCAGAACATGTGCAACATATTCATTCTGGATTTGGGATTGCGAAACTTATACATCTGGTATAACAAAGCCTAAGGCAATGACTAATAACGGTGATGGCAATCTATATTTTGCTGGTTCTACAAATGGAAATCAGATTACGAAGATGGTAAGAATCACAACTGCTTCACCGTCTAATACCAGTGGGGATATTACTTATGCCAGTGCAACTGCTATTGCCTCATGCACTGTTGGAGAATATCTAAGCCTTGCTATATCTTCATCTAACTTATATTCGTTCAGTGGAGATAACGCAGGAAATTTCAGTTTGCAGAATTGGGATGCTAATAATCTGGTTTGGACGAATAGTCATACTGACCAGACCTCCTTTGGCGGAGGCTTGGTAAAAATTCCGAATGATGGTTTTGCCATGGGAGGTGGATATTATTACGTCAGCGACCAGACTAATAATCGTTTTATAAAACTGAGTAATGACGGTTCGTATATTAATAGCTGTTCAATAGCAATGAACAATATTGGAGCTGTAAAATATGTTGATGATAATTCAATATTTGTAGCAGTAACAGGCGATAACAAGGTTTATAAGCTGAAGAGTAATAACAATACGGATGCAAACTGGATAAGTGATGACTTACCTTCCGGCGCTGCTCCTTCTGGATTGGTTTATAGCTCGAATACCAAGAGATTATATGTAGTAAGTGCTGCTAACAAGAAAATTTACGTTCTTGATGGCCAAACAGGTAGACTGTTGTATTCTTTTGGAAAATCAGGTAGCACACCTCATCAAGGACAATTTACTTCTCCGTGTGCTGCAGCAATATGTGGTAGCAACGGAACCTCTGATTTGTATATATCAGATACTGATGGAAATTGCATTGTTAGATTCAGATCAGGGGTTAGTTGGTAAAAAAAGGCCGCTGACGCGGCATGAAGAACTGCCGCTTTGCGACAGTAATGAAGACTTGCTGTCGCAAGAATGAAGACTTGCTGCGCAAGAATGAAGACCGCTTCGCGGAATTGGTGTTAGAATAAAAAAAGCCGGCCATAAGGCCGGACTTTTTTTATTCTAATGCCAAAGACTGTTTACCCATGAAGACGCCGCCGCTTGTGCCAACCCAGACTTTTCGCTTTTCGCCTGCGGCACCGGCAGCCTGACCTAATGCAGTGATTGTCTTGTAATTCCCGAGGCCACTTCTTATACGGGTCCAATTACTACCACCATTTACCGTTCTATAAAGGCCGTCTTCACTACCGGCCATTACGTTGATTGTGTTGTTGGGGTCTACTATGATGGCCTTACTATTTGTATCAACACCACCAAAAGAATACTGTGTCCATGACATTCCATAATTTGTAGAACGGTATACTCCGTCAGTGGTGGCTGTCCATAGTGTGTTGGTATTGATTACATCCAGAGCTATTGCCATAGGAGTGCCGCCTGTTTCACCATTTGATGGATAATCTTGTTTATCACAGTATATTGATATATAGCTTGGAGGATTGATGCGTGTTGTGGCTGAGCCAGACATTGCCGCCCATTGCGTTCCGCTTGTTTTATACATGTTTGGACCTAAGGAAGGACAATAATAAATTTTCCCTGAGTCTGTTCCAAAATAAAGTGATTTATTGAGGTTATCATATTTTATTGAAAGTACTTTTGCTTCTATTGGATTAGCCGTAGTTGAATAACTCCAGTGGGTATCTTCACGTGTAATAGTTGTTGCACTTGCAAACGGGGTTTCCGGTATTTCTTCTGACCATGTGCGGGTTTCTTCTATATGATAACTAGAACGGGTGTCTATTAGTTTATTAACCTTACTTATTACATACGGTGACTCTAAGTAACAGTTGTATACGCCATTGTTTCCACCCATTATTAGTATTGTACCATCGGATGTTTTGGCAGAATCTAAGGCAAACATTGGTTCTCCGGCTGGATATGGTTCATCAAGAGACCCAGAACGTGGATACCCTCCTTTGCATTCTAGTATATTACAATGCAAAGGTATTCTTGTTGAAGGATCTATTTGAATGCAATAAACACCACCTGCTGTGCTGACATAAATATTCTGGTCACTTGTCATTGTTATTGCATATATCAAATAACTTTCATTGTTAGTTCTTCTGAAGTCCATAGAACTTATTGCTGCATTTATTGGCTGCCAGTTATTAGTTTTGAATGAAGTATCACTTTCCAGACTGGAAAATTTAGCCCAATATAGACCATAATAACCAAATTTATTTTCTGAGCCTGTTCCAGCATAGACTATAAAATTCCCTTCGTTGTCCTTGACTGGGTCTACAAATAAACAGGTTATGGCAATTGGTTCTGAAGTATCTGTGTCAACCATATTTGTCATTACTGGTGTCCAGAAATCGCTTAAGGAGACTTCTACTTCTTTGTATTTGTTTGTATCATAATTGGAGGTTGCTCTGACTGTTACTTTTGTACTGTCTGTAACTGATGGAGCAATATATTTTCCATTGCTGTCGATGCTGCCGTATTGGTCAGAACTAGTCACACCGTTTACCGTCCAGGTTACTGAGTTGTTGCTTATATTTTCTGGTTCTATTTTTGCATAGAATTGTAAAGTGCCAACTTCAATTACTGTTGCAGCGGTAGTTATTGGCTGAGTTTTTGAAATGTCTTTGTATATTGTGACTTTTACATCCTGGGCTAAGGTTACCATAGCTGTAAACGAAGCTGTTTCGTCTGCTACGGAAGTAGCTCTGATCAGTATGACATCAGACTCTCCTATGCTACTTGGCAGTTTTTCCGGTCTTTCGTATTGAACCTGGGTGTTACTTATTTTGGTGAGCTTGCCCTTGTCTGCATACAGTTTACCGTTTGCTTCTACGTAGTCATAACCACTAGAATTCTTGAATTCCCATCTCAATTCTTCACTTGTGCCATCAATTAAGTATTCTATATTGTTAACATTAAATGTTATTGGTTCTATTAATGGCATTGCTATAGCTTCTTGTGGCTCAATTGTTAATTTCATTGGTGGGTATACCTTGAAATTGGTTTGGGTTTTAACCAATGGAACGCTTCCTACTATTTCGGCTGTAATAGAAGCACTGGTAATTTTGGTTGGTGAAGCAGCATAGAATTTTACTGAGTGATCTGTAACCGGACCAGTTGTTGTTTCATTCATACTTCCATCGGTTTCAGAGAAACTACCAGCATCAGACGGACTAATTGTCCATTTTATTACCTTTGGAGTTGAATCATTGGTTACTGAAGCTGTTACTGTTAATGGCATCTTACGTTGAGTTTTATCTGATGATGGGGTCAGGTTCAGATTGGCGCCATTAGATATTATGCATGTTATATTACCAGTAATACTACTGCTGCCTTCCACGCAGAATTCAATATTGACTGTCGCTGAATCGCCCACGATAGTTGTTGGGGCTTTAAATGTAAAGGTTGTCTGACTACCATATTCTTTTTCAACTGTAGAAGTGCTGACTTCGCCAATTAATGGAGTCGATGTCATCGTTACTCCTTTTTTAGAATTGTAGACATAAATATCAAAATTAATTGTTTCGCCCGGCTTAATTTGAGAATTTATCGGTGTCTTGGTTCTTTGGATATTGCCTTCGCTGTCTGTGTAAAGATAAGCTATTTCAACTGAAGGGATAAGAATTACTGTTGCTTCACCGTAGAGAGTGGAACGTAGCTTGGAGGTTGCTCGGACTGTTGTTGTCTGTTCAGAGGTGATAAATGCAGGTGCTGTAAAAATACCTGTTTCGCTGTCTATATAACCGGAACCACTGGCTACAGACCAAAGTATATCGCCCACATTCTCAGCGTCAATATTTTTAAGAGTTGTAGTAAATTGCTGTTCCTGTTCTGTAATCAATCTTATAGAAGACGGGGAGATTTCAATCTCAGGACCTTCTACTCTAAGGGTTGTATTTTGGAGAAAACCATCATTGCCTGCTTCATCAGAGAAATAGGCCCACATCTTGTTGTCGCCAAGAACAAGGTTATTAGTTCCCAGTTCTACTGGACTGAAGGGGGAGAATAATTCCAGATATTCAGTTGGTGGGGTTGTGGTTGCCGGACCAACATAGTAATGAACCTTATAGGTAGAAGTATCTGTTACATTAAAATGTAAATACTTAGGTAAGTCATCAATAAGGGAGAATGTAGCAATTGCAGAAGTTGAACTGTCGCTTTCCAATACCGAAATTGTATTGCCTGTAGGAGCTACTGTATCGAGAGTTATAGCAGCAGATAATGGTCCAAATTCATTGCCCGCTGAGTCTTTGAATAAAGAATAGATTACTTTCTGGCCGTCGCCGGAAGGAATAGTCCAATTTACTGTATTTTTAAATGGTGACCATTCTAAGGCTGGGTCAGGAGCAGAGCCATTTACTATCTTCATATGGGAAGGGGCACTGGAATAGGAGAATACGATTCTAACTGAGGTGCTAGCGGTGACGGATGAGCCGTTGTTTACTATCATTTCAACAGTTGGGGGAGTTGTATCGTAGATGATTGAAGCTTTGAATATTTCTTCTGGATTAGCGGTACCACCTTTGAATTTACAATAAATGTTCTTAATACCGTCGTCCCCTGTAAAATTCCAGTTTCTTGTTGCATAGTATGGTTCCCAGAAAGCGCCTGAGAAGCTATTGTCTTCAGAGATAATCATCTGGGTGGCACCAGGATAAATGGCACTGATGTTTACAGCAGGACTACAGGTGACTGCATCACCATTGTTAATCCAGATACCGATATAACCGGCTGAAGTAAAGATTATAGAATCGGATTGAATAGGTGAAACAATCCCTTCTTTACTCTTAAACTGGACATAAAGGCGTTTGATACCGGCTGAAGAGTTGGAAAATGTGTGGCTATAGGTAGGTGAGTAGCTTAACCAGTTGGCGTCATCCATTGCATAGTTTTCGCTGAAACGCATTTGTGAACAATTATCAGCATTTAAATACACAGTGACACTGCGGTTAGATGTTTCATAATCACCATTGTTTATATTGATTGCCTGGTTGTCGCAGCCTGTAGTGCCCGTTGTATTGGCATTCAAACCGTTCATTACAAATTCCTGACCGTCATCACCAGTTATATGAATAGAAATTTCATAGTCAGTAAGAAAATTTAGACCGCCTATCGTGGCTTCGTGATGAGTCTGACCTGCTTGTCCAATGGTCTTGGTTCTTAAATAGCCGCCGGTTGGCCCATATTCCAAAGAAGCTCGGCAGGAACGATTCGTGTGAAAATCTATATGGAATGAGCCGGAGCTTATTTGATCAACAACTACATCTGTTATGCATAACAAAGATGCGGGATTTATTTCTGTGCAGCCCTGATCTGTAACTTGTATCATGTTTGCAAAGGTTACTTCACTTTCGCCTGTTGTTGCTGAAACATAGTATATTCCAGGTGCAATATTGCTGAAGGAATAGTAGCCACCCGAGTCTGTAGTTGTTACAGCTACTGTTTCTTTTTGGAAATTTTTTACGACTATCGGAATATTGCCATAAAGCTGGCGGTCGGCAAAATAGGCTCTACCAGAGATTGAAAGCTTTGAGACCGGGTTGATTATTGTTCCACCGGTATCGCTGTGTCCACCCAAACCAAGACAACCCATGCCAAGACAAGCTAGGCAAAGGCATAGCACAAAAATAGGCATAAAAGCCGTTTGGGTTTGTTTGCTTTTCATCTTTATATATCTCTAACTAGCATTCTATCATAGTGAAAAGCAAAAATCAACGCTTCCCCCTCTCAGCACATAAGTGTGCACTTTCGGTATGTTGATTTTAGCCGTCGGCTTTAAGACCCCCTTTCGTAAAGGGGGGGGAAGGGGGATTTCCGACGGCCTGCTCTCTCGGCCAGCAGCCAAAAGCCAATAGCCAAAAGCCAAAAGCCTATTGCAACATACTTTATACTTTCTTGGTATTGAACAATGCCCTGCTTCTAGCTTCCAGCTTCCAGCTTCAAGCTTCCGGTATGATCCCCCCCCTCATTCGTCAGTGCTTCGCACTGCCACCTTCCCCCTAAAGGAGGAAGGCCTCGCAGGGGCGACTCCCTTCCGACGGCCTGCTTTCTCGGCCAGCAGCCAATAGCTAATAGCCAAAAGCCTATTGAAACATACCTTATACTTGCTTCGTATAGACACACTGCCCTGCTTCGAGCTTCTAGCGGGCAGTTCGCTCTCGGCTGTAAGCTGTTAGCCGACTATTTTATCATACTTGGCTTTTAATGCTCTTATATCCTGCCACATCTGCCAGTTCGGGCTGCCTTTCTCACGGCTTGCAGAGCGTATCAGATATGATGGGTGATACATGGCGAATGTTGGTATCCCAAATATTGACTGGAACCATTGGCCATGTATTCTTGTTATGCCTGGAACAGACGGGCCAATAACATAATGAGCTGCAATATTACCTAAACAGGCAATCATTTTGGGCTTTATTAAAGCAAGCTGTCTTTGCAGGAAGGGCGTGCATACTGTCATTTCTTCGAGATTTGGATCTCGATTGTTCGGAGGTCTGCATTTCAAAATGTTGCAGATGTAAATATCTTCTTTTTTAAAGCCTGCAGCTGCTAAAATCTTATCCAGATGCTGACCGGCTTTGCCTACAAAAGGAATCCCTTGAGCATCTTCATCTGCTCCGGGAGCTTCGCCTACCAAAACAAGCTTTGCATGCTGATTCCCTATACCTGGAACTACATTGGTTCTGGTGTTGCATAATCCACAACGCTTACATGCTGAGATGTCGGTGATGATGTTTTCGAAAGAATCATTCTCAAAGCCTTCAAGCTTTTGTAAAATTTTGGCATTTGGTGCTTTTATTACTGTGGTAGATTGTGTTGAAGGTGTAGAGACTACTGAACGCTGTGCAGGAGCAGAAGCCTTTGATGATATGGTATTGCCGTTTATTGCTGCATTTTTATTTGCATTAGCTGATTCAGCTTTTTCCGCGGCCATTTCTTCTGCGCCCAATGCCATCAGGTCTATTTCTTCTTCTGGGACTATAAGCTCTCGGTCATAGCTGTCTGCTACTTCAGGCAAGGAAAGCATGGTAATAAGATCGATTGCTTCGATCTCATCATTTTCCATTGTTTGTGCTTTCTTTGCCATTATCTCTTAGCCTTTTTATCTTTGGCCTTTTTTGCAGCCTTTGATGACTTTTCTGGCTCTGGCTTCTTTTCAACTCTATAGGCATTGGTTACACCAACTAGCTTTGATATTGAATAAAGCAGTTCCTTTAGCATTACAGAGTCTTTTACTTCAATTATGAAATCTAGAACACCGATTTTCTGTCTTGTGGTTTTACAGGAAGCAGAGATGATGTTTATGCCAAGATTAGCAATAACACTTGTGACAGAATTAAGCATACCCTTCTGAGCAGCTGTTTCAACCCTGATTTTGACCTGATAATCATCAGCAGTTCCAAATATTTCGTCTTCGATACCATAGTCCCATCTTACGTCTATGAGGCGGTCGGCATCGCTTTCAAGGCTCTTTGCATTGGGGCAGTCCTTTTTATGAACTGTTACCCCACGACCTCTTGTGATATAGCCAATAATATCATCACCAGGAATTGGACTGCAGCACCTTGAAATTTTTATCAAAGCTTCATCAAGACCACCGCAAATGATGCGTGGACCTTTATTGGCTTTCTTTTTTACTATCTTTGTTCTGTTGGCCTGTTTGGCTGCTAACTGTTCATCGCGTTTCTGCTTTGCCAAATCCGGAAACAGCTTTGTTATCATCTGCAATGGCTTAACTTCATCAGCGCCTATGGCTGCATAGAAATCATCCAATGATGAGAAACCAAGCTCTTTTACGCGGTTGCCAAAAGCACCAGAGTGGAAGGTTTTTTCCGTTTCACGGTCGCCGCCCATTCTTTGGAAGGCGTCTAAGAATTCATTTTCGCCCTGAAGAATATATTCATCGCGATTTTCTTTCTTTAACCAGGCTCTGATTCTGCGCTTGGTATTAGTGCTACCGACTATTTTCAGCCAGTCCTTCTTTGGACCCTTTTGGTTCTTGTTCACGTTAATTGAAACACAATCGCCGTTTTCAAGAGTATAGCTGAGTGGAACAATCTTGCCGTTTACTATGGCACCAGCACATTGTTCCCCAATCTTTGTATGTATAGCATAGGCAAAGTCAATCGGTGTGGAACCTTTTGGAAGCTCTTTTACTTCGCCTCTTGGTGTGAATACATAAACAACCTTTTCTGTGATTTCAACCTTGACACTGTCCATGAATTCTGAAGCGTCTGTGATATCATTCAAGGTCTGTATTATATTGCGCAGGAATGAAAGCTTTTCCTTGTATTCCTGAGTATTGCAATCGCCATTGCTGTTGCCTGCTTCTTTGTAATCCCAGTGGGCGGCGATACCTTCTTCTGCTACCTGATGCATTTCATAGGTTCTGATCTGGACTTCCAACGGCTTGCCGTTAAACAGGACAGATGTGTGGAGAGATTGATAAAGGTTTGCCTTGGGAACAGCAATATAGTCTCTGAAATGACCCGGTATTGGTTTGTAATACTTGTGAACCATACCAAGAACTGCATAACAGTCTTTTACTGAATCTGTTAAAATACGGATTCCAAGAAAATCATAAAGACCGTCCAGAGTAGTCTGGTATTTGCGCTGCTTGTTGTAAATTGAGTATACACTCTTCGGGCGTCCGGAAATAGTTGCTTCAATGTCGAATTCTTTCAGGTGCTCACGGATTTTGCTCATGGCTTCCTGAAGGTTAGCTTCTGCTTCAACACCTGATTCTTCAAGAAATTTTTCTATTTCAGCAGCTTTTTCAGGTTGGAGAATCTTAAAGCAGCGTTCTTCAAATTCTGACTTAAACTTATAGATACCTAGTCTGTGAGCCAGTGGAGCATAAATCTCAAGAGTTTCACGGGCTGTGTTTTTCTGCTTCTGAATAGGTTTGAACTGTAGAGTTCTTACGTTATGTATTCTGTCGGCCAGCTTAATAAGAATAACTCTCAAATCCTTGGTCATGGCAAGGATCATTTTTCTGAAACTAGCAGCCTGAGCGGCTGAAGCAGAGGTAAAAAAGCACTTGTTCAGTTTGGTTACGCCTTCTACTATTTCGGCAACGTTATGGCCGAAACGCTTTTCAATGTCAGCAGTTGTTACAGGGGTGTCTTCTACTACATCGTGAAGCAGGGCAGCGCAGATTGAGGTTACGTCCAGCTTCAATTCTGAAGCTACAATCAAAGCTACTGTTTCCGGATGAAGAAAAAACGGCTCACCAGAAGCTCTATACTGGCCTTTATGGCATTCTTCTGCAAAATAATAGGCTTCTTTTATGCGGGAAAGATCCGCACCTGGATTATAAACTTTAACGGCATCAAATAGCTGTTGTAGAGAAATAGCGATCACCTGCTACTTTCTTTTATTTTGCTGCAAAGGAGTTTACTGCTTCTTCTAAGGTTTTTAGAATCTTAAAGTTATTTGTGAACTGAGTAATTAGAAATACTCTGTGCATCTTTTCGCTGAGATTGATAAGTCTCAAATCGCCATTATTAGCTCTTGTCTGTTTCAAACCATGAACTAATACGCCCATGCCTGCAGAACTCATGTATTTTAAACCAATAAGGTCTATTACTATGTTATAGTGTCCAGCTTTGCATTCTTCATCAATTTTTTCGCGCAGCTGAACAGAGTTTTCAAAAGTTATTTCGCCTTCAATTGCTATTACTGTTACGTTGTTTTCGAATTTTGAATCAATGCTAAGACTCATGGTTTACTCCGCTTAGTTCTTTTCTTATCTAAATCCTACCACGCTTGGCGGCTAGGGTCAACTTTCTTACAGAAGCTCAGTGGGTACCCCGAATACTTCTTCGCCAGCATCATTCTTTACTTCATCACGAAGATTAAGACTATAGCTGAGGAATTCGAGTTCTGTTGTCAGGTCTACATTGTGAACTTCTACATCTTCGGTAGAAAGTAGCTTGAATGGAGCAAAATTAAGGACGGCCTTTACTCCTGAAAGCATGACCATATCATAAATTTCTTTGATTGCTTCAGCTGGAACGGCAAGAATCAGAATTTCAATTTCTTTTTCCTTTACAAGCTTTGGAAGTGTCTGGATATCAGATATTTCATTAGCTTCGCCAACTTTTACACCTAGAAGCTTTGGCTGCTTGTCGAATAGTGCGCAGACTCTGAAATTACGTTTTTCAAAGCCGGGATAACAGGCGAGAGCCATACCAAGACGACCAACCCCAATGATACCAACATTTCTGGTTTTGTGAAGACCAAGTATTTTGTTAATTTGTTCACGGAGCTTCTTTACAGAATAACCAACACCACGTTTGCCGAAATCACCGAAGTAAGCCAGATCTTTGCGGACTTGAGCCGGATTAAGTGCAAGCTTCTTGGCTAGTTCCTGTGAAGAAACCATCTTGATGTCCTTGCCAAGGGAATTCAGAAATCTTAAATATATAGAAAGTCTTTTAACTGTAGCTTGAGGGGGGATTATTTTTGTGTTCATATTTAATCTTTCAATTTTAAAGCAGAGCAACCACACAAAAAGCTTTGGTCTGTCATGCGGTTTTTGCCCGGACGCTGAAGTTCGTTAAGTTTTATAGCTGTGTTATTACCACAGGCTATGATAATGCCAGTCTTAGAGCAGCAGGAAATTATTTCACCCGGCTGAGAATTTGGTTTCCCATCAACAACCTTAGCTCTGAATACTTTGATTCTGGTGTCTTTTTCGCAGTTGAACCAGGCACCAGGAAATGGACTCATCGCATAAATAAGGTTGCGTATTTCTTCTGCAGGCTTGTTCCAGTCTATTCTAGCTGTTTCTGTTGTAATCTTTGCAGTATAAGTGGCCTTTGAATGGTCTTGGGGAACTGGAGTTATCTTACCTTCTGCATATTCTACAAGAGTTTTCGCAAGTAATGGGGCTCCATTGGCGCAAAGCTTGTCATGGACTGCTTCAAGGTCATCTTCTTCCTCAATAGGCAGATGACTGACTGCCAGCATATCACCTTCATCCATGCCTTTGCTCATCAGCATAACAGTATTGCCTGTTTCCTTGCAACCGTTCAGAAGAACATACTGCATTGGGGAAGAGCCTCTGAAGCTTGGAAGCAATGACGCGTGAAGGTTTACTGGCGCGATTGTCGGAATGTCTAATACAGCCTGTGGAAGAATCAGACCATAGGCTACAACAGCTAAATAGTCAGGCTTGAAGGAACGGAGAACTTCTATTTCTTCAGGTTCCTTTTTGAAGCTTGATGGAGTTCTGACTGGTATATCGTGTTCTAGGGCAAAGGCTTTTACTGGAGTTGGGGTCAAGGTCTTGCCACGTCCCTTCGGACGGTCTGGCATCGAATATACTGCTACAACTTCAAAATCGGGTGATTCATAAAGTGCTTTCAGACATGGAACGGAAAAATCCGGACTGCCCATAAACACAACTCTGTATGGCTTTGCTGCTTTTGACATAATTAATTGGCCTCTATTGGTGAACCTTCTTCGGCTTCTTCTTCGTCTTCTTCGTAAAGAGTGCCGCCTTGCTTGATTATTTCAAGTTCGTTCTTTATCTGAAGTTTGCGGGCCTTAGAAATATGGTCTATAAATACAACACCTTCAAGGTGGTCTAATTCGTGCTGAATAGCTCTGGCTAAGAGACCTTCTGCTTCAACTTCATATACTTCGCCGTCACTTGGGTCTGTGTATTCTGCTACAACCTTAGTGGCTCTGGTAACGTTTTCGCTGAGGCCAGGAAGTGAAAGACAACCTTCTGGACCATTTTCTTTACCGGATTTCTTTAAAATAACCGGGTTGATCATTGCTATTGGGTCGTCACCGCAGTCGATTACAACAAGTCTGATGTTCTTGCCAATCTGTGGGCCGGCAAGACCAACGCCATTGGCGGCATACATGGTTTCGAACATATCGTCAACAAGTCTTCTGAGATCATCGTCAATCTTTTCGACTGGCTTACATACTTCTCTTAATGGTTCTTCGCCATAGTGAAGAATTCTGTACTTCATATAAAAAACTCCGAATAATATATATTATTTTAGCTGTGAATTCTATCACAAGCCTTACATTATCGCAATAAAAAAGGGCAGTCAAAATGACTGCCCTTTTTTTCTCGGCCAAAAGCCAAAAGCTAATAGCCAAAAGCCTATTGAAACAAGCTTTATACTCTCTTCATATAAAATAACGTCCTGCTTCCAGCTTCTAGCTTCCAGCTTCACGCTTCGAGCTTACTCTCACATCATGAAGTATGGATTAATATCGATGTTTAGCTTTGTGTCACTAGGCTTCTTAAGCTGGTCTGTGACTTCTTTTACTGTGGTTATTAAGGTTTCTAAGTCAGGCATTTTCAGCATGACCTGGTATCTGAAGCAGTTGTTTATTTGTTCCAGCGCAGCAGGTGCAGGGCCAAAAAGAAAAGCCTGATTTACCTTCGGATGCTTTGTAAAAAGGTCATATAGACGCTGAGCTGTTTGAATGGCTTTTTCCCTATTTGGACTTTCAACAACAAAATGGGCCAGCTCTATGAATGGTGGAAACTGTGCCTCTTTGCGAAGCTTGGCTTCTTCATCAAAGAAACCATGAAAGTCTTCTGTCAGTGCATGCTGTATGGAGTGATGCTCCGGACTGTATGTCTGAAGAACTACGTTTCCGAGAGAATCACCACGGCCAGCACGGCCAGCTACCTGAGCTAACAGCGAAAAGTTGCGTTCAGATGCCCTGAAATCAGGTAGCTTTAGCAAACTGTCGGCGGCAATGATTCCAACCAGCGTTACATTCGGAAAATCAAGCCCCTTAGCGACCATCTGAGTGCCAATAAGAATGTCTATTTCTCCTCGGCCAAAGGAGTCCAGTATGTGCTCCATGCTGCCCTTGGTGGTTACAACGTCTGAATCAAGTCGTTGCACTCTTGCTGTTGGAAAATATGTTTTGGCCTGTGTTTCAATAAGCTGCGTGCCTGCTCCGAAGTATTTTATTTTTTTGCTGTGACACTTCGGACATTCCTTTGGAACCTCTTGTAATTCGCCACAATAATGACATCTGAGGACATTACTGCCAGTATGATATGCCATTGAAATATTGCACTTGGAGCATTTTACCGATTCCCCACATTCAGCACATAATACGAAAGTTGAGTAGCCTCGACGGTTAAGATAAAGAATGGCCTGCTTCTTATTCTTTAAAGTCTGTGCTATTGCAGAAGTCAGTGCTTCTGAGAACATCGAGCGCTGCTTCTTTGTAACAAGCTCTTTGCGCATGTCTACAATCTCAACCTTGGGTGGCTGGCGGTTGCTGACGCGGTTGTTCATTTCGCAAAGATGATATTTGCCATTAAGACAATTCTGGTAAGAATCTATAGTCGGGGTTGCAGATCCCATGACAAGAAGCCCACCTTCTAGCTTGCAACGCATGGCGGCCACTTCTCTTGCATGATAGCGTGGAGAATTTGCCTGTTTAAAGGTTGGTTCACCTTCTTCGTCCAATATGATAGTTCCTAGGTTGGGTAGTGGAGCAAAAACTGCTGAACGTGCGCCAACAACAACAGGGCAGAGGCCTCGCCTGATTTTTTCCCACTGGTCAAAGCGTTCGCCGTCCGAAAGTTTGCTGTGAAGAATAGCTACACTGGTTCCGAAGCGGTCTATGAAGCGTTTCATCATCTGAGGTGTCAGCGATATTTCAGGAACAAGCACGATGGCTGTGCGCTTCTGCTCCATTATTTGAGAAACCCAGCGCAGATAGACCTCTGTTTTGCCTGAGCAGGTTACACCTCTGACGAGAACAGGCTTTTTATCTGTATTAAAAGCATTCTTTATGACTTCCAGGACGCCTTTTTGCTCTTCGTTCAACTCTGGAACAGGTGCAGCATCGCGTTTATAATATTCCTGAGTTGCTGCTTCGCGGATGACTCTTTCTTCTACTTCAACAAGCAGTCCTTTTTTCTTTAATTGGTTAACTGGGGCCGAGCTGACCTGAGCCTTTTTGGCAAGCATTGCTGCCGTAGGAGCAGTATTGCAGGTCATTATGGCTTCCATTACCAGTTTTTCCTTTGGGGTTAGCTTGGCCAGTTCAATAGGCATTTCACTGTTAAGGCGCAAAACCTTAATCATTCTAGGTCCTTGGGCTTCAGTCAGGCTATATTGCATTTCTATATAGCCATTTTCTAGCCATTTGTTGGTTTTGGAACTGGTTAAATTATAATTTTTGCAGAAGCTTGAATAATTAGTCCATTCGCCTAATTTAATGAGATAGCTTAGACCCTCGTGAATATTTTCGGCCTTAGAAGCTTCTGGCAGAGCCCTGATTTGTCTGATTAGGCTTTGCTTGATACCAGCCGGTAGCATGCAATTTAAAACTTCCCCAATATTGCAGACGCAGGAATGAGCTATCTGCTTTGCTAATTCAAACATTGTTGGGGATATTAATGGGGTGGGGTCCAGAACTTCGCCTAATTCAACTGTTTTAAATGTTGGAGTTTCCTGATGGATTCTGGTTACATAACCGACAAGCTTTCTGGATTGCAGTGAAACAATTACACGGGCTCCAACAAGTGGTAGTTCGCGTTCATCGCTAATATGATAGGTGAATATTCCATCAGCAATCTGATTGGCAAAAGCAACTTCTACGTAATTCATGTTTACCTCAGTTGTGTTTTTGGATTCCGAAATACTAGGTGTTATTCTCTATCCATTTCTTCCCTTAAGTATTCTACAAACTTTGAGTAACAGCTTTTACAGCTGAAATCAGGAAGAAGTCTTGTTTCAATGCTATCGGTTAAAACTAATCCGTTTTTATGCTTGTTTATGTATATTAAGCCCTTGTCAGGCTGCTTATCGCCATCATATTCAAAAGCAATTTCAAGAGCTTTATCGCCTTTGCTGAAGACTATACTAGAGGTGGTTCCAATAGAGGCTTCTCCAACC
>JAZUDR010000060.1:0-3588 GCA_045639725.1 Candidatus Avigastranaerophilus sp.
GCCTTCAATGTAGGCGCCGCCTTCAGTGGCGTTGATGCATGTGCCCTTGTAGGTCAGCATATCGGTTTCGAAGGCTTTTCTGAACATATCGTAAATATTGTTTGTATATACAAATTCAGAGTAATTGCCTTTTACCTTATAAAGATTTTCCTGCTTCAAATGCAGATTTGTAACACTTGATGCACCGTCGGCATGGGTTTTTTCTGCACTTGCGAAGGAGCAGTCCTGACCGACAAGAATAATCGGGTCGCAGCCCATGGCTTCAAGAATCTTAAAGCCGAGGTTAGAGCAGGAAGGACCAGTAGTTAATGTTCCCTTAGGAACCTGAATCCATTCAAAGTGAGCAAAGTTACGGTAGCTGATAATCTTAGGACCATTCCAGGCATCATATGAATGTTTCAGAATGACTGGGCAGGCGGCCAGCCAGATTTTGCTTTTATAGTCGTCGGGCAGTTCCTTGAACATTGTTGCAACGTGTTCTATTCTTTCTACGCTGACTGCTGCATGCGGGACTATGTTGTGCTTATGCAGTGTTCTAAGGGCAGAATCGGCGGGTATCATTACGCACTTGCCTTCTGCCAGCTTCAGGTCTTCAATATTTTTGTCCAGTGAAGGGCCTGTTGAAACAAGGATACCAGGAACCTTCCTGAACTTGCCGAACAGATCCTGTATGCCAGGACTCTTCAGGATGGTGCTCATGTTATCCATTATGCTCTGAAGACCTATCATGGAGTCCTGAGGGCAGTTGCCGTAATTGAAAATGATATTGAAGGCTGCGTCCTTGAAGCATTTAAGAATGTGCTGGTGGTAATCGCCATGAATCTTTGTTAATACAGGATTATCAAATGCCTGAAAGGTTTTCAGGAAGAGCTGCAGTGTGATGCCGACTTTCTTTATCAGTTCATTAAGGACTACAAAGGTTTCTGTTGGTCTGATGCCGACAACCCAGATACACTTGGGGTTTTCAAGCAAATCTGTTATATCAACGTTTTCTAAGGCTGTTTTGAAGGCTTTAACATCTTTTTCAATGACTAATGTGTATAGATTCTGATTCCCATAGGTTTTGAGGGCGGAACGTAAATTATAACCCAGACCAAAGCCAAGGATCATCATGATTTTGGGGTTTACAAGCTTTGCATTAACAAGCTGCTGGTCAGATTCTTTTATTGGGTCATATTTGCTGTGAACCTGATAGATTTTGCCGTCTTTTTTTATTGCCAGTGTCTTGGCGCCACTTTTTGCGTCAGATACTATATATTCGCAGTCGCTTTCCGGGCAGTTTTTAACTGCATCAAATAAATTCGGCATCCTCCTCTTTAATGCTCTCAGATTCTTTTCTAAAACATTAGCCATGTTTGCCCTCCAAAAAAGTATAATAATCTACCTCTATTAATCGACCTCCTATATGTGGTTTCTTAATCCTTTCTCGTTGCGCAGCAACATATCCGCTCCCGCAGGGCCTTCCTCCTAAGCAAAGCGTGGGGGAAGGTGGCACGCGAAGCGTGACGGATGAGGGGGACTTCAGATTCTCCAAGGTATTGCTTATTTTATCAATTTGTAAGATAATTACGAAGTATTCCTACTTACTCAAGAGGTCTAAGAAATGATTGAACTTAATGGCAGTAATTTAACTATAGAAAAGGTTTTTAAGATCGCCGCAGAAGGCGAAAAAATAACAGTTTCTGAAGAAGCAATGAAGCGTGTAAAGGCTTCCAGGGACATCGTTGAAGAAATTATCGATGAAAACCGTGTTGTTTACGGTATTACAACCGGTTTCGGTCATCTTTGCAATACCCGCATTGACCGCAAGGACCTTGAAAGACTTCAGACTAACCTTATCAGAAGCCATGCCACTGGCGTTGGCGAACCGTATCCAAAAGACGCTGTACGCGCTGCCATAACTGTTCGAATCAACTCTCTGCTTCACGGTGTAAGCGGTGTAAGACCAGAAATGCTCAAAGCATTGGTTGATCTTTTAAATAGCGGCGTTACACCATACGTTCCGCAGCAGGGCTCTGTTGGCTGTTCTGGCGACTTGGCTCCTCTTTCCCATATAATGCTTGTTCTCATGGGGGAAGGCGAAGTTCTTGCCGAAGACGGTCATACCAGACTTCCAGCTTATCCGGAAATGCAGAAGGCTGGCCTGGCACCAATAAAACTAGCTGCCAAGGAAGGTCTTGCCCTCATCAACGGCACTGCAGTAATGGCCGGTGTAACCTCTCTTGCTCTTTACCGTGCAATGCATATTTCGAAGTCTGCTGATATCATCGCTACAATGACTCTTGAAATGTCTAAGGGTTCAACCAAGCCCTTCGACCCGGAATTCATTGCATTGAGACCATACCCAGGAATGGCACAGGTTGCCCAGAATGTTCTTAACTGCATCGAAGACTCCGAAATCAGAGAAAGCCATCAGGGCTGCACAAAGGTTCAGGATGCTTACAGCCTCCGCTGCATCCCACAGGTTCACGGCGCCACAAGAGAAAACCTCAATCACCTTGTAGACCAGCTTACAATCGAAATTAACTCTGTAACCGATAACCCAATCATTCTAAGCAAAGACAAAGTTATCTCTGGCGGCCATTTCCATGGTCAGCCAATAGCTTATATTGCTGACTTCCTCGGTATTGTCATGGCTGAACTCGCTGACATTAGTGAAAGACGTATTGATAGATTGCTGAATCCACTAATCAACGAAATGAAGCCGTTCTTAACTGTTGATCCAGGCGTAAATTCTGGTTTGATGATTGTTCAATACACTGCAGCCGCTCTTGTAAGCGAAAACAAGGTATTGGCTCACCCGGCTTCTGTTGACTCTATTCCAACATCAGCTTACCAGGAAGACCACGTAAGCATGGGCAGCATCGCTTCACGCAAGGCTGGTAAGATTATAGAACACACTGCTCAGGTTCTTGCCATCGAATGGCTCAGCGCCTGCCAGGCATACGAATTTCTCAGACCTCTTAAGATGGGTAAAGGCACCAATGCTGCATACGAACTGCTTCGCCAGCATGTTCCAGCCCTCAAGGACGACCGCATTCTCGCACCCGATATGCGCATCGCCAAAGACCTCCTCTGGAACGACAAACTCTTCTCTCACGTCGGCCAGACAGTAAACTTGGTATAAGGAATGAGGCCTTGCGGCCTCGTGAAAACCTGCCGCTTTGCGGCAGTAGTGAAAATCATCCCAGTTTTATCAACATAAAACTGGGACCTTAAAGTCTGTTTGAAGCCATCGTTTGAAGGATTGAAATATATGCCCATCGCTACCACCTCAAATGTATTTGATCATAATATCAGATGGACAGGCAACACGAGAATAATTCATAATTTTTATCTTTTATAGACGCGATGGCATCTATGATATTATGTTACAGTCTCTTATCCAGCCATACATTGGCAGAGCAGAAGCTGTCATGTTTACCTTTTTCCAAAGAAAAGTCCGCTGATAAAGAAAGATTTCTTTTTAATCTGTATTCCAGATTAAAGCTGGCAGTAATAAAATCTCTGTCAATCTTAGTTCTGTTTTCATAGAAAACATCAGGATTTCCTTCGTAGGCAAAACTAAGTGACGGGTTGGCAGAGCTG
>JAZUDR010000061.1:0-5411 GCA_045639725.1 Candidatus Avigastranaerophilus sp.
ATTTCCATTTTCATTGCTTCAACAACAAAAACAACCTGGTCAACAGCAACCTGATCGCCAACATTTACTAATATTCTGTTAATTACACCATTAAGAGGAGCAACTACCTTAGTGCCTGCACCAGAAGATGCCGGAGCTGCAGAAGTATTAGCATTGAGTTCACCAGTTGTGAAATCATAAGTCTTACCATTAACAGTAGCCTTGTTGCCATCAAGCTTAACAGCATAGGTCTTACCATTAAGAGTTACATTCATACCGTTAGAAGAACCCTTGGAAGCAGCAGCCTTAGCTGGTTCATTCTTTCTTATGCCAAGCTTAGCTTCGCCCTTGAGGTAAGCGACACCCTTATCACCACAAGCAGCAACGATGAAAATATTTTCATCAGTAACTGGGAGGTTATTAGCCTGAAGGGTTTCAGTATGAGCCTTGATGCTCTTCTTTGGATTAGCGTCATTGATTTCAAGAACAGTCTTAGTGGTTGGTTCAAGCTTGAGTTGTTCAGAAGCAATCTTTACGATTTCTGGATCTGGAGCAACAGGAGTCTTACCAAAATAACCAAGAACCATCTTACCGTAACCTTCAGTAATCTTCTTCCAAGTACCGAACATTACGTTACTCATAGCCTGCTGAACATAGAACTGAGAAACTGGAGTTACAGATGTGCCGTAACCACCCTTCTTAACAACATTTTCCATTTCAGCAATAAGCTGTGGGAATTTGTCGAGGGTGCCGTTGTCTCTCATCATCTGAGTATTAGCAGTCAAAGCACCGCCTGGCATTGGTGAAAAAATGATAGCTGGATTTACTGCTCTAGATTCAGGTGGCATCATATAATCTTTCATGCATTCCTGGAATACTTTTTCAGCTTCGTAAATCTTCTTGAGGTCGATACCAAGATCATAGTCAGTACCCTTAAGAGCATGCCACATGGTAATGATGTCTGGCTGACAGGTTCCGCCAGATACTGGCTGCATAGCAAGGTCCAAACCATTAGCGCCGCCTCTGAGAGCTGCAAGATAAGCTGCAACACCGTTACCAGCGGTTTCATGGCCGTGGAATGTGATGTGGAAATCATTACCAAGAAGTGCTCTTGCACGTCTGATAGTTTCTTCTACCTTAGATGGGCAGGAAGTACCTGAAGCATCCTTGAAGCAGAGAGAATCAAAATGAACACCAGAATCCATAATCTGGCGAAGAACTTTTTCGTAGAAATCAGGAGTATGAGCTTCAGTGCCTTCACATCCTGGAGGAAGTTCCATCATTGTGATAGTAGCCTGATGCTTAAGACCATTATTTACGATACACTGACCACTATATTTCAAATTATTGATATCATTAAGAGCGTCAAAATTTCTGATAGTAGTAGTGCCATGCTTTTTAAACATCTTAGCATGCAAATTAATGATTTCGCTGCTCTGAGAATCAAGACCAACAACATTTACACCGCGAGCAAGAGTCTGAAGTTCAACATCTGGACCAACAGTTTTTCTGAAGGTATCCATCATGTCAAAAGCATCTTCCTGGCAATAAAAATACAGTGACTGGAATCTGGCACCGCCGCCGAATTCAAAATATCTGATACCTGCTTCTTTGGCTGCAGCAACTGCAGGCATAAAGTCTTTGGTAAGAACGCGAGCGCCGAATACAGACTGGAAACCATCTCTAAAAGATGTATCCATTACTTTGATTAGTTTTTTTGTCATTTAAATGATCACCTCATGCATTAGCTTTTGCGATGGCAATAGCTGCGGCAATTTCTTCCATTTCGGAGGAGTTAGTCTGCTGTGGAATAGCAGCGGGGGCTGGTTTTTCCTGTGGGAACATCTTCAGGAAAGCCGGAGAATTAAGAATCTTGGAAGTAAGATTCATGACAAGAATCATAACGACCAGGAACAGTAAAACAATACTCATTCCTATGAACATAATGATTACGGAATCAATAAGCATATTAATACTCCCGTATTATTCTTCAGAAATTTAGAATTCTTAATACCACTCTATTATATATATGGTGTTAAAAAATCCTATTATATATAGAGTAGTTATCGAACAACTAAATTCCCGTTTGAGGGATTGTAGCACATATATATTGAAACTTCAAGAAAAGATAGTGGAGAAGTGAGGGAGTGGAGGAGTGAGGGAGTGAATGAGCCTTCGGCTGTGAATGAATCGGCTTCGCCGATTATGAATAATTTGGCTGACGCCAAATGTGAATTAGGCTACGCCTATATTGGTAATACGCTTCGCTAAAAACTAGCTTGTCGATTTTATACTGCTTCGGCTGGCTCTGTGCCCACTCTCTAATGCATAATGCACAATTGATTGTGTTGGTTTTGTGTTGGTTTTGTGCTGCTTTTAGGGAGTTTGTGACAAGATTCGATGTTTGCTCAAATCCCCCCTGCCCCCCTTTACGAAAGGGGGTCCTCTAAGACCCTCCTTTTAAGGAGGGACTAAGGGAGGTTTCTTTTATACAGCGGTATATAGAAATCCCCCTTAGTCCCCCTTTAAAAAAGGGGGTAAGCAGTCCCCAATATTATAAATTATTCTTTAAACAAGTTCACAATCTGTTCAAAATCTTCTGTTTTACAAATAAATTTCTATTTATTTCTTACCAAATTTTAAAAAATCAGCATTATTGCGGCTTTCCTAAAATTCTGCCATTTTAAATAAAGATTTATTTATATATTACGGAATTGCAAAAGCCAGGCATAAAAAAGAGCTTGTTGCAAGCTCTTGGTAATTAATTCAGGCATAATAGTCATTCATATTCCTATTACCCACTAAAACGCACCAAAATCATAGATTGTGAAATGCCCTAAAATAAAAAAGCTTCTGTGGTCACAGAAGTATTGGATTGGCGATTACTACATGAATACGGGCGTCTTATCGCCTTTTTAATGCCCTACAGCGGCTTATCTAATCATCTAACCCAGGCTGATTGCCACTTAGCACTGTCAATACGACGACTAGCACTAGAACCAAATATACCGATATATGGTTCAAATGTCATATTTTCGTTGTTTTCTACTTTTGCGAGTCTAGTATCGTCCTTGCTATTTTCGGCTTCAATTTGGGCCTTTTTCATTGATTTAACAGCCTTTTTTTCTGCCTTGATTTCTTCAGCCGGAGGAGCCATTGGAACTATTTCAGTCTTAGGTTCTTCTTCAATCTTCTTTTCAGAATCTTCAGACTTGCTAAGTAATTCTCTTACATAGAGTCTTACACGTTCTGCTCTTTCAGATCTATTAGCTTTAGCAATGGTTTCGCCTCTGGCTTCTGCTTCTGCTTCACGAAGTCTTCTGATTCTGGCCATCTTTTCAGCAGCTGCTTCAAATGGTCTGTATTCAGCCTTTTCTTCTTTTTCTGCAGATACAGTTTCTTCAGCGGCTGTTTTCTGTTCAGAATCAACTGCAGCAACAGTTTCTTCAGGAACTGCTGGAGCTTCTTCAGCAACCAGAGTTTCTTCCGGAATTACTGGAGCTTCTTCCAAAGCTATAACATCTTCAGATTCTGCTTCAGCAGCAACTGGTGCTACGGTTACAAAATCAGGTTCAGCAGGCTTTACTGATGTAATCAGTGGAAGTTCTTCGGCTATTAAAACAGCTTTGCTTTCTTCAAAGGCTGGCAATGGTTCAACAACCTTTGCTTCACCAATTTCAATTTTTGGAGCAGTCTTATCTGCTACAAGAACTCTTTTGCCTTCTTCGTTTTCAACCCAGATCAATGGAGCAGAGAACCAATCCCATTCCTGTGGAACAACGCTTTCGTCAACAGCAGCCTTCTTGGCAGCCTTTTTGGCCTTAACTACAGGCTTAGTTTCAGTCGGCTTTACAACTGGAGCGGGTTTTACTTCAGCCTTTACAACTGGCTTTGATTCTGACTTTATAACTGGCTTAACTTCTGCCTTTTCAGCAGGTTTAACTTCAGCCTTTACAACTGGCTTAACTTCAACAGGCTTTTCTACAGAAGGCTTAATTTCAGCCTTTACGATAGGCTTATCTTCAACCTTTACAGTAGTCTTTTCGCTCTGTTCAACTTTAATTTCTTTTATAGGCTCAACTATTTCAACCTTAGCCTTTGTATCTTCAACAGGCTTTTCTGGTGCTACTTCAAAATCGTCATTATCATCGTCGGCAGCAGGTTTAACAGCTTCTACCGGCATTTTAGGAAGAGCCAATACTTCAGAATCATCAATACTTTCTGGTTCTGGAGTCTTTACAATTTCAATATCCTGACTTGCAGCTTTTGAAACCTTTGCTGCAGCAGATTTCTGAGCTTTTTCTTCACTAACCTTTGTTTCCTGAAGTTCTTGTTTTACAACAGGAGCTTTTACTTCTTTTTTGGTGACTTTTGCCTTAGTGGGTTTGAGATCTGCATTATCAGGAGTAGCAGGAGCTGCTGCCAGCATCATTGTTGGCGGCAGAATTGGTTCTTCCAATGCGCATGCTTTATTACCAGAAGACAAGCTTCCAGTTAATACTGCTGCAGAAAAGAACAGCATACCTAAGGTTTTCCAAAAACGGAAACCTTTCAACGGTTTAACAAATCTCATTTAATCACCTTCGTAAATTAGAGAATCTAGCCTGCAAATCATAGTATGTATGACCTGCAGACTAGCTCGATTCCAATTTAAATCGACACTCTGCTAATTGTGAAGATCAAAATCTGTTAAGATTACTTCTTAACGCGTTCAAGATATTCGCCTGTGCGAGTGTCAACCTTAATGAATTCACCAGCATTGATGAACATTGGAACTGTAACAACATGGCCACCTGAGCAGGTTACCTGTTTGTTACCACCACTAGCGGTGTTGCCCTTAACGTTCGGCGGAGCTTCTACAACTTCAAGTTCTACTGAAGGAGGAAGTTCTGCTGATACTGGTTTGCCTTCATAAAGCTTAACGTAGATGTCCATGTTTTCAATGAGGAACTTAGCCTGTTCGCCAAGAACTTCTTTGTCCATTTCCATCTGTTCGTAAGTTTCATTATCCATGAAAGTAAGCAGGTTATCAGTAGCATACAGATACTGCATCTGCTTGGTTTCAAGAGTAGCTTCATCAACTTTTTCAGTAGTCTGATAGCGCTGAATGAAAGTAGAACCAGTCTTAAGGTTTCTGAGCTTGGCCTGAGCCAAAGCACGCCAGTTACCTGGGCGGATAAATTCGATATCGACAACCTGACAAAGGTCGCCATTATAAAGAATTACCATGCCTCTGCGTAAGTCATTAACTATAATAGCCATTAATATACTCCCGGCTTGGATTTTATTTCGGCTGAGTATAGCATATTTCAAACGATAACCAAAAATATTTTTTTGAAAAGGGAAATATTTTTTTATTTTTATATCATCATTATTTTGATTATACAAATTCACATTATCATATTTTCAAAGCATATTTTTAGCTTATCACT
>JAZUDR010000062.1:0-14071 GCA_045639725.1 Candidatus Avigastranaerophilus sp.
TCTTGAACATCATCCAAAGGATGAATTCGGTGATTATGACTTTGAAGTTCCAGAAGCTCTTGATTTGGAATTAATCAACCAGCATCTTGCAGACCTCATTGCAGGCAAAACAATCCAGATGCCTCATTATGATTTCAAGACAGGCAAAAGAACAGCAGAAACAACTCCAATGAAGCTTGAAGACAATCAGATTCTTCTTCTTGATAGTCTTCATGGGTTATATGCACCGATGACCAAGAGTGTAAGTGACGAACAGAAGTTCAAACTTTACATTGAAACCCTTTGCCAAATCCGTGATAAAGAAGGCGAATTCATTCGCTGGACCGATATCAGAATCCTTCGCAGAATGGTTCGTGACTCTTGGCACAGAGGCTACAATCCTCGTCAGACCCTTGAACACTGGCATTATGTAAGACGTTCTGAAATTCAGCACATTATTCCATTTGTTGGAACCGTAGACCATATCATTGATGGTTCTCTGCCTTATGAACTGCCAGTTTACAAACATATTCTCTATAAGTATTTCCCTGATTTCGTCAAAGATTATAAGGATAATCCAAAACGTCAGGATGCTTATATCAGAGCTAAGAGAATACTTGACCTTCTTGATTCAATCGAAGAATGGTCAGATACTTCTTATGATGTTGTTCCAAACAATGTTCTTCTCAGAGAATACATTGGTGGCAGCATTTACAAATATTGAAGATTGTGGAGAAGTGATTAAGTAATCACTTTCTACGGTCCGAAGTAAATGCACGGGTGATTATAAGTCACCCGTGTTTTATTTTAGATTATTGTGTACATATAAAAAACTTGAGAAAAATGTATTTATGCGATATTCTACCCTTACTCAAACGAGATTAAATTTATAAACACGGATATAAATATGAAAAATAAAGCAATAATTGCATTAATAATGGGAATGGTAGCATTCACATCTGTAGCAGGCGCTGAAGAAAAATGGGAACCATCTAAGCCAGGAAATGCCAATATAGGCCATAGCATAACAATAAACAGAAGTTATCTGGGTATGTATGTTCCTAAGTCTTTTGAAGGTCGCAAAGCTAAGGAAAACAGAAATACCTATACTTTGGAATTAAAAAACAAAGTAAGGTTCACTCATTCTGACGCAGAAGTAAGACTCAAAGGTCTGGCAAATTCAATGAATTTCGACTACAAAAGCGACATTCTTGATGTTCAGGTTTTCCGTTCAGATAATATGAGACCATGCTCTTCATCCTGCATGGATTGCCACGGCGAAGAGGTTCCAAGAACCATGGCTACAATCGGTTATGGCCAGACTAGGAACGACGACTACACTTACAATGGAATTTATTTTGAAAAGTCTAATTCAAAGTTCTTCAGAGCAACTGTAGACCACTGGATGAAAGACAAACTTATGCTCAGAGGCGAACTCCGCCTGGGTAAAGTAGAACAAGGCGATGTTTCCGAAAATGCAACAAGCCTTTCAATCGGCCTTGGTGGAACAATAGACCATCGTATTACATGGTCAGGTGACTATATATTTTCTAAGGTCAACTCTTTCAAAGCAAGAAATATTCTCGTTGGCAGATTGGCTTTCAGAATTATCAAAGGTCTGAAATTTAAATTTGAAGCTGGCGCATTCTTAGACGGTTATGCTCAGTTTGGTACAAATATGACCGAAATGGGTCTTGCTACTATCGAAGCTGTTAAGAACAACAGAAACAGCTTACCTTCTCTCTTTGAAAAGCTGAAAGATGACAAATTCGGCTATTATAATGCAAGTCTTGAATATGAATATCGCTTTTAATTAAGCAAATAAAAAAAGCCATGCAATGCATGGCTTTTTTTTGCTTTATTTATCTTATTTTTCAGGATATCCGTTAGGATTCTTAGACTGCCAGTTCCAAGAGTCACGGCACATGTCTTCGATACCAAATTCCGCCTTCCAGCCAAGCTCATTATTAGCTTTTGCAGGGTCAGCATAGCACTGAGCTATGTCTCCTGCTCTTCTTGGAGCAATCTTATACTTAATTTCTCTACCACTGGCCTTTTCAAAAGCTTTTACAACGTCAAGAACAGAATAGCCATGACCAGTTCCAAGATTCCATATACCTAAGCCAGGATTCTGCTTAAGCTTTTCAATAGCTTTTACATGCCCCTTAGCCAAATCAACAACGTGTATATAATCTCTTACACCTGTTCCGTCAGGAGTTGCATAATCATTGCCAAAAACGCTTAATTCAGCTCTTTTTCCAATTGCCACCTGCGTAATAAAAGGCATCAGATTATTTGGAATACCATTCGGGTCTTCACCAATAAGTCCACTCTTGTGTGCGCCAACAGGATTAAAATAACGCAGCAAAGCAACGTTCTGTTCTGGATAAGCCTTTTGCCAATCCATAAGAATGCGTTCAATCATATACTTTGATGTACCGTATGGATTAGTTGTACCACCAGTTGGGAAGCTTTCGTTTATCGGAACACTTGCTGGATCGCCGTAAACAGTTGCCGATGAACTGAAAACCAGGTTCTTTACCTTTGCTTCAATCATAGCTTCACAAAGGCTTAATGTACCAGCAACATTATTTTTATAATAAAGCACTGGCTTGGCAACAGATTCACCAACAGCCTTCAAGCCTGCAAAATGTATAACTGCTTCGATTTTTTCATCGAGCATTATCTTTGTTAAAAGCTTAGTATCAAGAATATCACCTTCATAGAATATAGGGCGTTTTCCAGTAATAACCCCTATTCTATCTAATACTGTCATTTTACTGTTATAAAGATTATCAACTATTACAACCTCATAACCGGCATTAGTAAGCTCAACAGCAGTATGGCTGCCGATATAACCGGTTCCGCCAGTAAGAAGAATGCGCATAACCAAACCCCCAAAAATTCAATTACATAATAGTTTAACACAGTTTATTACTTATTACTAGCTAACCTGAAGGAAAGTCGGAAGCGGGAAGCAGGGCAATGGTATACAATACGAATAGAGTATAAAGCTTGTTTCATTAGGCTGTTGGCTGATAGCCGAGAACAAGCAGACCTCATCATGCAAAGCTTCCAGCACCAAACCTCGGCCAATAGCTAATAGCTAGTAGCTTATCGAAGTGTACTTTATACATTGCATTTAGCAGACAAAAAAAATACCTCGCCGAAGCGAGGTATTTTTATCTACTTAATTAGTAGTTAAAGCACTGATCCTTAACGCTCATATAGAGGATAGCCATCTTAAGTGCGCCTTCGAATGAATAGCTCTGTGCGCCGCCATTCTTTGGAGTTGCGCTCTTAACATTGAGGGTTTCCTTATCGAACTTGGCTTCCATGTGATTGCCCTTGAACAGCAAGCAGTCGTCTTTTTCTTCGATGCTGTATTCACGGCCATCAACTCTAGCCCAAAGGGTCTTACCAGAAATTCTGTAACCATTCTGTTCAGCCTTGAAGCTTGTTTCAGTGAGGTAGAATTTTGGTTTCTGCTTGTATGGGTCACCAGCAGTTGGACAGAAGGTAGTGCAGTTTGCACATTCGTTACAGAAGTCGCCAATATTGAGAACCTGATTTGGCTGAGAAATTCTCAAGGTGCCGTCTTTTTCCAATACTGTAGCACCCTTTCTGTTTACGCTGCGGTAAATATTGTAGTCACCGGTCTTAACAGTGTAAGAGCGATTTGCTCTGTTTGGACATACGCTTACGCATACGTTGCAAACGTCGTTACAATAGAGACAGCGGCTGGCTTCTGCCTTAGCTTCTGCTTCAGTAAGTTCACGAACAACAACCTTGTTCAGACCATTGCGATCCTTCAGAGGAATTTCTGGAATTCTGATGCCTTTGATCTTGGTAGCGCTTCTCTTCATGCGTTCAGCAACAGAGAGGTTCTTTTCTACCTTCATTGGCTTAATGCCGAATTCCTGACCAGCTTTTGCTACGATATTCATAGCAGCAATGCGGCCATCACCACAAGCCTTAACTACAGTTGCAGCGCCTCTGGAAACGTCACCACCGGCGAATACGTTTTCAAGAGAGGTTTCACCAGTAACTGGGTTAGCTCTGAGGATTGAAGATTCAACGAAATCAACCTTAACGCCCTGACCGATAGCACTAATAATTGAAGTGCATGGAACGTCTACTACAGCGCCTTCAATAGCAACTGGTTTGCGGCGACCGTCGGCACCCTTTTCACCAAGCTTCATTTTCTGAAGTCTCATAGCAGCAACTTTGCCGTCTTTTACAACAACTTCAACCGGAGCATGGAGTTCAAGAATTTCAACGCCTTCTTCAGCGAGAGCAACAACTTCGTCTGGGTCAGCTGGCATTTCAGCCTTAGTTCTGCGGTAAGCAAGAGTTACCTTAGTGCCGTTGCCAAGTCTGAGAGCAGTTCTAGCTGCGTCCATAGCAGAGTTACCACCACCGATAACAACTACTCTTTCGCCCAATTTAACTTCTTTACCACGTCTTACATCAGACAGGAAACTCAACTGATTGAGAACGCCTTCTGCATCTTCGCCTGGAACACCCATTGCCTTAGCAGTCTGAGCTCCAACAGCTACATATACGTAGTTATAAGCTTTTCTGAGTTCTTCGAAGCGGTTTGCATCGATTTTTTCGTTGTAATGGATATTAGCGCCGAGACCAGCGATAAAGTCTACGTCTTTGCGGATAGCTTCATCAGTAAGTCTGAAAGCTGGGATAGCGTCTGCAATCATACCACCGGCAAAAGCCTTGGTTTCAAATACATCAACGCCGAAGCCTTCCAATCTAAGGAAGTAAGCGGCTGCAAGACCTGAAGGACCAGCACCGATGATTGCAACCTTCTTGCCATTATCTTTGCCTGGCTGGAGAGCTGGGCGGTTTTCATTCTTGGAAGCTACGAAGCGCTTAATTTCTCTAACAAGGAGAGAGCTGTCATAGTTCATACGAGTGCACTTATGCTGGCACTGATGATCACAAATCATACCAAGAACATTTGGCATTGGGTTGTTCTTCATGATGACTTCATAAGCCTTCTTGTAATCACCGTTAGCGGTGTAATACATGTAGTCAGGAATATCCTGTTCTACTGGGCATGTAGCCATACATGGAGCCTTAACGCAGTCGAAGGTTGGAAGCTGGCGAGCAGTCTTTACTGAATCACCAGTCTTTGAATCTCTGTGATAAGCTGGGTTGTTTGGAACAGCACCGGCATATCTGCGGAGGTTAATAAGAGCAGCTTCCTTAACATCGGTAGTATTAGCATCAGCATACTTAACGATGAATTCATCAATATTAGAAGCACCGACTTCTCTCATTGCCTTGGCAACGTTCTGGAGAGTCTGAATCTGGCGAACATATCCGCCTGGCTTCAAAATATCAGAAGAAGCGGTTACTGGCTTAATACCACAGGCAAGAATCTGATGCATATTGTTGCAATCAGCACCAGCGCTGAAGGTAATATCCAACTGGCCGTTGAATTCGTTCTGGAGCTTAGCAGCAAGGTTGATACTTACTGGGTGCAGAGAACGACCGCTCATATACATGAATTTTTCTTTTTCTGGGAAAATAGTCTTGTGGTTGCAGCTTTCAAGAGTATTTGTAAGCTTGATACCAAATGCAACACCCTTTTCAGCAGCAGCGACAGTCATATTCTTCAAAATCTGAACGCCATCAGGATACTTGAGGTCATGGCCGAAAGCTTCGTCTGGAACGTTAGTTACGAAGCCGCACTTTTCATTGAGGATGTGGCGGAGCTGATCCGGACCAAGAAGAGTTGGGTTCAACTTAATAGTTGTGTTGTAGCCACGTTCTTTTACAAGATACATAGCAATCTTTTCGATTTCTTCTGGTGGGCAGCCGTGCATTGTAGAAAGAGTGATATTGTCAGAAAGCTTAGCTGGAATATCGATTTCATCAACTGCTGGATAATATTTTCTAACAGCAGCGAGCTTTTCCTTAAGATAGGTTTCTGCATTAGCCATCTTATCGAGGAATTCCTGAACATTTGGTTTCAAAACGCCTTCCAGGTTATAGCCAACGCTCATATTGAAAATGAAACCACGGCCTTTTTCATTTGTCCAACCGAATTTATGGCGAAGAATGTGGAGCATAATCCAAGCATTCAGATATTCGTCGAAGCTTTCAGTAAGGCGGAGTTCCTGTGACCATTCGCAGTTATAGCCTTCATCCTGCATATCGATACATGGCTTGCTAATGATTTTGCCAAGTTCGTCCATGGTCTGAACGGTCTTGAGTTCAAGGTATCTGGAACCGCAAAGCCAAGCAGCAATCAAGTTCTGAGCCATCTGAGTATGTGGGCCGGCAGCAACACCGATTGGGCTTTCCATAAACTGGCCATATCTGGTCATTGTAAATGGATCATCGGCTTTTGGTGTGAAAAACAAATCTTTGTGGATACCAAAAATCTGCTGAGTTTCATCGTATTCACGCAAAATCCATGAAGCGAGTTGTTCAATACTGATTCTGGAAAATTCTTTAGACATTAAAAGTCTCCTTTCCGGGTTGTTCATTTTCTCATCTTTTGAAATTGTAACATAAACTAAGCTAATGGCAAAAAAAAAATTTAAAAAATACAATACTATTTAAAATGTGGGTGGTAATTATTTTTAGTAAATGTTATTATGTTACTATGCAATCACAAACTTCAGATAACTCGGGTTTTAACAAACTCAAAACGATACTATTCTTAGGCTTATCATGTAACTATACTACTCTTTTAGGCAGTATAGTCACATTTGTTTTACTTCAGCATCTTAAGATAGAAGAGGAATTCTTTATTGCAATAATTAAAACAGTCTGCATAATTCCGTTTTTCATGGGCGATGCAGTTAATTGCTATGTTCTAGGAAGAATCAGACTGGAAGCCAAAAACGATTGGGACGACATCAGAATGACACCCCAGTCTAAGGAAAGAATTGCAGAATACTTCAGTTTTTATAGAGCTGTATCAATTCTATCTTCATATAGCCTGGTTGCCTTGTCAATAATGACTTTAGGCAAATACAACATCCCAGAATGGTTTATTGCAGTTGCAATAGCTGTTCCAGTAATCCATTTCGCAATTTGCTTTATGAATATCCTGACCGGTATCGCTCCAGTTATTCCTTCCTACAAAAAGCGTGGAATAATCCACAGAGTTGTGTTTGCAATTATTTTTGGCGGCTGTTGGTATTATATCTACAAAGAAAATGGTTCCGAACTTAGTTCTATGTTTATACTCGTCAGCGGTATGCTATATTTTGTAGCCAATGGCCTGATGACACCGATGCCAACAAACGGTTCGCTGCTCACTTCAATATTGAAGGATACACTTCTAAATCAAAAGCAGTCAGCCGGCGATGACCCTGCCCTTGGCTACACAAATAAGCCTGTTGATATAGAAGATGCTTCTATTATTGGCAATAGCAATATCGAAAATGTTTCACGAGAAACAGAAAGTGTACCGACCCCGGAAACTAACGATTCTGTTTTCCCAGATGCTATTATAGTCACACCTCAGGAGACATCCGATGAACAATAACAACATAAGTTCCCCTACAACTCAGACAATGTCACTGAAATCTAAAGTATTTTTCCTCACATCAATACTGACAATAATATTGGTTGTCTTAATAACAGCCTCTGAATTAAGCAGATGGAAGGAATTAAGCCGAAGTTATATAGAAAGCAAGGGCATAACACTCGTAAGAACAATTAGCCCACTTATCAGAGAGTTCATCGGAAACAATGACATCCCAAGAATCACAAGATTAGCTAAGGCACTGACCTCTAGAGAAATCTATAACAACGATATCATTTCCGTTCAGATTTCAGACTCCAGCAAAAAGAAGCTTGCTGAAGCAGCTCCAGACGTAAAATACAGACAGAGCTACTATTTCTATCTTCCCCCCACTGTTGTTATTGAAAATCCGTTAGTAGACCCGGAAAGCGATAAAGAACTAGGCTTTATCCAGATAGTTTTCTCAAACGAATATTTTGTAAGCAAAACCTCTGAAGTCTTGAACCTTGCCATACTTTCATTGCTTATTGGTTTCGCATTTGCCTACTATATTTCCAATATAGTTGTAAAACACATAGAAAAGCCTATTGCTCAGATGGTTGGAATTGCAGAAAAAATTTCCGAAGGCAATATGAATCCCGAGATAGACTTAGAAAATTCTAAGGAATGTCGTCAACTGGGCATAGCTTTTTCCAACATGGTTGCCAAAATAAGCGACAATACCAAGAATGTAAATTACAAGAACACTCTGCTTGAAAGAAAAGTATACGAAATGACTGCCTTAAAGCAGGTCAATCATTCATTCAACACATTGCACGATCTGGATAAGATTTACATGCGTCTTGTTGATAACATTCTCAACATAATGAGCGGCATGCAGACCTGTATGTTGTTGGAAGTAGATGAAAGCAACAGCGAATTTGAATACAAGATTATAAAAGGCTTAAACATAGATTCCTCGATTGAAGAACACAAGCGCGTTCCGATAGATTCAATAATGGCCTCTAAGGTTTACCAGACCGGTGAAAGCCTTATTCTTAACGAAACAGCAAAGAAAACCTCTTCTGCCGACAATAGTAATGTAACAACCATAAACACTGTTCCTACTATAGATAAGTCTTTCTATATGCCGGTAATCGTTAACGGTAAGGTAATCGCCATCATTTTCGGCAAGAACAAACTTTCCGGAGAAGATTTCACAGAAGACGACCTGAGACTTATTGAAGGAATAATCAACGAAACATCTATTGCAATCAAGAACGCAATAACATGGCAGAATCTCAATAGCAAGGTTCTTGAGCTTAACACACTACATGAAATAGCCAAGAATCTTGGTACCGTTCTGGATATTAACAAGCTTCTTGAAATGATTCTGGACCATACTTCCAAAGTTTTTGGCGGAGTAAAAACCAGTTCAATCATTCTTTACGATGAAGAAACAGATCTGCTGAACGTTAAGCTTTACAAAGGTGAAAAGACCAACAGGGCCATGAAGCCGATAAAAAGCGGTGAAGGCATTGCCGGTAAAGTATTCCAGCGAGGCGAACCTATCATCATCAACGATATGTTGACAAGCAGCAATGATTCTGTAGATTCAGGCTCCAGCTCAATCTGTGTTCCTTTGAAGGTTAAGGAAAAATGTCTCGGCGTTCTTTCAATCACCGACAAGATTTCTGGCGAACCCTTTGATAAGAGCGACCTTGACATGATGGTTACCCTAGCCTCCCAGATTTCTATTTCCCTTAACAATGCTAAGCTGTATGAAGACCTTGAAGCAAGCTACCTATCAGCAGTAAGAGCCCTTGCCAACTCAATAGATGCTAAGGACGCCTATACAATGGGTCATAGTGAACGTGTTGCCAAATACTCCGTTGAAATAGGCAAGAAAATGAAACTTAACGAAGAAGAACTGAAGAACCTCTATGTAGGCGCTTTGCTGCACGATATAGGTAAGATTGGTATATCAGAAGCAATCATAAATAAGACTGATAAGCTTACAAATGAAGAATATCAGCAGATTAAGACACACCCGTCACGTGGTGCATTAATCATAGAACCAGCCAAGTTCCTGAGAGAAAAGGTTCCGCTGATTAAGTATCATCATGAAAGATTCGATGGTAAAGGCTATCCTGAAGGACTCAAGGGCGAAGAAATTCCGCTCATGGCTAGAATAATCTGCTGCGCAGACTCATTTGACGCAATGACAAGCAAACGCGCTTACCGTGACACAATGCCTTTGGATTATGCCAAGAATGAAATGACACGATGTTCAGAAACACAGTTTGACCCGAACATTGTAAAAGCTTTCCTTGAAGTATTAGAGGATGAAGATAAAATTAAAGAAATCAGAAACATGAAATGACCGATAAAATTTGGAAAATAAAAGAAGTAGCTAGAAGAGACATCGATAGATTGAAATCTACCGGATTTTCAGATACCTTTCTGAAAATACTTATCAATCGCGGAATATGCGATGTTCCCGCAATTGAACGCTACTTCAATCCAAGAAGCCGATACCTGTTTTCGCCGTTCATCATGGATGACGTCTGCATTGCCATTGATAGAATATTCAAGGCAACAGAAAACAACGAAAGTATCAGAGTATACGGCGACCGTGACGTTGACGGCATCACATCTACTGTTGTCCTCACCGAAACTCTGAAGTCATTTTATGATTTTGTAGATTATACTGTTCCGGTTATAGAAGACGGCTACGGTCTGAACCCAGGCTACATAGATGTTGCAGCCAAGGATGGAATCGGTCTTATGGTTACCGTAGACTGCGGTATCAGCAACTACGAAGAAGTAAAATATGCCAAGAGCAAGGGCATTGATGTAATCATCACAGACCACCATGAGCCACCGGCACAGCTTCCAGAAGCAATTGCCATAGTTGATCCGAAGATTCACGAATCCCTGTGCCCACAGAAAAATATCGCAGGCTGCGCAGTTGCTTTCAAGCTTTCCATGGCCCTTGAAATGGCTCGCTGCAAAAAGCTTTCTAAGCCTCTTCTTGCCTTTGACTTGAGTGATGACGATATTACCGCGGTAAGATTTGCCCCACGCGAAGGCTTTACCGTAATAAAAAATATCAACACATCTATTTTTACAAATACCGTTCCAGTATTCTTCAGCCCAGAGGAACGCGAAATGATTGGGTCATTAGTTCCGGCCATAGTCCAGAACACCAAAGACCCGAACAATAAGCCAATATACGTTAACAAGTATATTGCAGAATATTTGCCGGATGCAGTAAGCCTAAGCAAGGAAGATTTGAAGAAATCTCTGAATCTTAGCCATATACAAGGCGGTAAATCCCTGCTGCTACTTTTCTTAAAGTGTGTTGAAGCTGGTCTTCCAGCAATCAAACAACTGTGGGTAAGATGCTTAGATATATTAACCATCGGCACAATCGCAGATATGGTTCCATTACAAGGCGAAAACAGAACCTTTACCCAAATGGGCTTAAAGTTTGTTTCAAAAAGCAAACGAATGGGCTTAGCAAGCTTGTTTACTGCCCTTGGTTGGAAGAACAAACAGGTTTCAGAAAAGGATATCAGCTTCAGCATTGCTCCGGTCCTGAATTCCTCCGGTCGTTTGAAAACAGCGGAATTAGCGATTGACCTGCTTCAGACCACTCAGAATTCAAAAGCTGACAGTCTGGCCAAGCAGTTGTATGAACTGAATACAGAAAGAAAGCGCTTAGGCGAAGAATGCTACAACAGCGTTAAAGAATATCTCTGCCAGCAGAACGATATTGAAAACGACCGCATTCTTATGGTCGCAGCGCCTATGAAGAACCAGGGCGTAACTGGTATTGTAGCCACAAGGCTGATGTTGGATTACAGCCGCCCTGTTATCGTTTTACTGGAAGATCAGGGGAAATTCCTTGGTTCTGCCAGAAGTTTCAAGAATATTAACATAATCGAAGCATTGAACCATTGTGCAGAATGCCTTGAAAAATACGGCGGACACGTCGGAGCAGCGGGTCTTACAATGCTTCCCGGAAACCAGGAAAAATTCAGAGAAAAGCTTAGAGAGTTTGCTTCCAGGAATATTTCACCAGACGACCTGAAGCCGGAATGGGAAATAGACTCGGAAGTATCTATCGAAGCTATTGACGAAAGCTTCCTGGCAGATGTATTAAAATTTGCTCCTTTTGGAATTGACAACCCTGCCCCAATATTTGTGACCAAGGGTGCTCAGTTCCAGGAAATCAAAAAGGTTGGTGACAACAAGAATCACCTGCGTTTTAAGTTTAAACGTTCCAATGGTAGGAGCATATTTGGTATTGGTTTCAGTATGGGTGACCTTATGGTTCCTGAATTAATCAAGGATGGAACATGCGATATCGTGTTCCATGTAGAACCAAATGACTATAATGGAATACGGACTGCCCAGCTTATGGTGCTTGACTGCCGAATAAAGGGCTTTAAATAATCGGAGATTATTATGGAAAATATCCTCGAACGAGAACCATTAAACAGATACGAATTCGATCGAATGGTAAACATGTGGGAAAACCTTGTTTTTAACGCTGTTGCCGAAATGATTGAACGTAATGAGATGTGTGCTTGTCATGATTGTGTATTGGATACCTGCGCTCTAGCTTTAAACAGTCTACCAGCGCGTTATTGGATACTTGGTAGCTATGATGCGTTCTGCCCACCGGAAAAATTTACAGAAGATGTGATGAATATCCGTCTGGCAGAAGAAGCTGTTCTAAAGGCCTATCGCCTAGTTCAGCAAAATCCTCACCACTAAGTTTAAAATTAGCCAGAGAAAGAGCTTACAAATATCAATAATTATGTAAACCTTGCATTAATTTTTCTTGAAAATTTCTTGAAAAATACAAAAATTTAAAGACAAATAGCCAAGGTTCTGATAATCTATTATACTGAATTTTTAATTAGCAGTTGGAATTTTTCGGAGGTTGCTATGCTTTGTCCCGGATGCGGTTTTGAAAATGAAAATGATAATAAGTTCTGCAATATGTGTGGAATGGAACTTCCTACTGAAGGAAGCGCCACAAGCAATCCAGCAGAACGCGAACCGCTTGATTTAGATTTATCTCTTGATCTTAATACATCTTCAGAAAGCACTGACTTGAACCTTGACCTTACAGGCTCAGGCGACGCTTCTGATGCTGCCCCAGAATTGAATTTTGATTTATCAACTGATGCTTCTGGCGATTCAAACAGCCTTGACTTAGATTTAAGCACATCAGCCACAGATGATTTCAATTTTGAAACTAATGAAACAGGAGCTAACACTCTTGATTTGAACCTTGATTCAACAGAATCCCAGAGCCTTGATTTAGACTTAGGTCTTGAATCAGAAACTCAGGATACCATTAGCATAGAAACTCCAGCCGATACAGATGACGACCCATTTGCAGCCCCTGCAGAATTCGACCTGTCAGCTCCAGAACCAACTGCTACCTCTGAAGAAACAACTGTCGATTTCGACCTGGCTCCACAGCTTGAACCAGTTCAGGAAGAAGCTCATGCTCAGGCAGCAGCTACTGATGAATTTTCATTTGATATTGAAACTCCATCAGAAAATACAGAAACCACAACCTTTGATCTTGGTGCAGAAACCACTTCTGATGACCAGAGCTTTGATTTAGGTCTTGATGTTCAGGATTCTTCTAACACAGAAACCGAAAGCTTCAATTTTGGCGACTTAGATACTGAATCTGTTCCTGCTCCAGTAGAAGAAACTCCTGTAGTTGATGCAGGCGACGATGATTTGAGCGGACTCATTGTTAGCAGCAATGACGATTTTTCAGCTCCAGCCCCTGCCCCAGCAGTTAATGAAACAGAAGATTTTTCTGCGATTGAAGATATTAACGACAGCTTTGATACAACCAGCTTTGATGTTCCAGCAGAAACTCCTGCTGAAGCACCAGCAGCCGATAACGATGATGATTTCTTAAGTTCACTCATAGTTGAACCAGCAGCCCCAGCCCCGGCTTCTCCAGCAAAGAAAGCCCAGACTGCTCCTGCTACTCCAAAAGCAAAAGAAACCTCTGAAGACGAAGATCTTAACAATCTCCTTCTTGAACTTGGTGGAGATGACTTTGCAAGTCTCGATACCCCAGTCGAAGAAGCTCCTGCTCCAGCAGTAGCCTCATCAGAAGAAGACGATTTAAGCTATCTCAACGCTATTGGCGGTTCTGAAGAAAGCGGCGACCAGCCAGCAATGACCGTTGAACAGCCCGCAGTAGAAGAAGCTCAGGATATGAACTTCAATTTCGATGAAACTGAAGAAACAGCCGAAGCTACTCCAGAACATTCAGAACTTAGCGAAACCATAGCATTTACTCAACCAGAAGAAGTCTTAGAAGAACTTGCCCCACAGACTCCTCAGGAACACCTTGAAGAGCTCCGCCAGATGCTTGCTGACACAGACGATCCAGACAAACGCTATTCACTTGTTCTTGCAATGCAGGAACACAACATACCTGAATCAATACCTGATTTCATCGGTTTATTGAATGACGAACTCAAGGATATCAGAGAAATAGCCGCCGACCATCTTGGTGAAATGGGTGCTGAAGAAGCAGTTAACCCACTTATCCAGTGTCTT
>JAZUDR010000063.1:0-3951 GCA_045639725.1 Candidatus Avigastranaerophilus sp.
CTGGAAGTTGTTTTGTTACTTTATATTCACTGATACCTATTGGTTTATTCATATCTTTCAGAGAATACTCGGCAAATTCACTCTGTGCAGAAGATAGAATAGTATCAAAATTATTAATTTTATCGTTTACGGCCTGCCTATAATAAAGACCACTTTCCAACTGATGAACTAAGACACTATGAGACCAACCATTTTCTATAGTTTTGTTTATATACCAAATTCGTTCTTCTTTACTATTAGTAGCCTCTATTATTGCGATATTGTGAGATCATGGAATTTGTGCAGACACTGTTTGCACAAATTTTTCATCACTATAAGTTAGAGCAAATTTTGCCATATATTTAAGGTTTCTAGCAGAATAACCTTTAAGTTCTGGATAAGTCATTTTTATTTCTCTGACAAGATTGTCAATAAACTGATTTCCCCAAACCTTATTTTTATTAATAATCTGCCCAATACGATAATACAATATGACTAATTCAAAATTTACTGCAACAGACGCCTTATTGTGAACTTCCTGAATTTTTCCGACTAAAAATATCGGGCGACTATTTGTAATAGTCGCCCGGTTCCTTATAAATGTTGTTAAACCAAGGTTTTGCTATTGATTTGTGTTTATGAACCTGATTATTTCTTCATATGTTCTGCTGCTTTTCATAATTGCGTTCACGAGTTCATCACGTCTTAAGGCATCTCTTTTGTCTAGCAGTTTTTCAAGCTCAGCCAGAGCATTGTCATATTTTTTCTTGGCTTTCATAACAGAGTCCTGTGCTTTTGCTATTTTTGTTTCCACTGTTGTCAGACTGCTGGTTCTTGCCATATCAGTATTCCTCCTCATTCGTTTCTGTTTCATTAGTGGTTTTGTGCTGTAAAATATGACTTAGTTCCATTGCTTTACGCATTACATATTCTGTATCCATGCCGAATGCCCTGAGGATAGCTTTCTGATTTGCAGTTACTGCGTGATCCAGTCTGTATATATTATCCATCTGTCTGCCCATTTCTATTTTTTCAAGTTCCCTGAGAGCTCCTGGGACCGTCATATAGTTCAGCCTCTTGCCTATATTTTTCATTTCCTGCTTAAGACATCTGTATATTTTATTTCTTATGATTAATGCAACGAATTCAATGAATATCTTTGCAGAGGCAGATTCACTAGAGTGAACACGTATACTTTTATTTCCAAGATATGATTTGTCACCCTTGAATAGTTTTTCTGATGCATCCCGGCTTTTGTAAAGTTCTATTGCGTCCCTGGCACTCATCTTCTCAGAGGTTATTATTACGAAATATCCACACAGGTTGGTTTCTTCATCAATAACATCGCTTTTAGCCTCTGCAAATAGAAACTTAGTTCCTTTTTCATCATAGATAAGCTCAAAATATTTCTTGATTTCGTCACTGAACTGCTTTTCCTTGTTGCTATTATGTTCAAAAAACTTTTTAATCTGGTCTATCTTAGAATCGAGCCTGTTGCGTTCTATGCTTTCTTTTGTCGAACTATGATAAATGTGGAAATATCTTTCTTCTGTATCATCAGCAAAAAGTTTTGCTTTAACCGTTTTCCCATATAAATTGTAATCTTCTATACGAGAAACATGCTTTTTTTCGAAAGTGCCGGCATTGGTTTCTATGAGTTTTTTCACCAGTGCATTCATGCCTTTGCTCATGATAATAAAACTGTAGCCTGCCTCGTCCATATATTTTATGTTGTCTTTGCTGAAATAACCGCGGTCAAGGATAAACCCCACTTTTCTATAACCGTAACTTCTGGCTTTATCAAGCATAAAATGGAGTTGTGAAACATCATTGATGCTGCCTGGATACTTCTCGTAAAAGAGAGGCTCTTCGTTTGTGGAATCGTAAGCTATTGAATAGTTGAACACCGGCAGGCCTTTCTGATCTTTTGCATGACCATATTCAACCATTTCTATATCGCCGGCCTGGCAGTTTTTATTGGTGGAATCATAAGAAAAGTATATTTTCTCACGATGATTTCGTTTTTCATTCCAGCTATTCAGAAAGCCTACGCTCTGCTCTTCTTTTATGCCGTTTAAAAATGCAGAAACCTTAGAATCACTGTAAATTTTCATTCTTTCTGTGAACAAAGGATGATTATATGCATAATCAGGATAATATTGCCCTGCGTTGTTTTCAGATATTATGGAATACGCTACCAGATCTAGAAAAAAGCCAAGTTCATTGTCGAAAAAGTAATCATTTAAAATTCTGTCGAGATGATAAGCTTTTATTATCTGCTCTATTACAAGATAAGGTCCTATGCGAAGACAGCAGCTTCGAACGCTCCGGTCTTTTTCTTCCGGCAGTTCAGCATCTGGAAAAAATTTCAGATAATTCTGATTAGGAAACATTTGTTCCGGATTTTCACCACACAACTTGCCTATCGTTGCTCGTTTTACATTTGTGAATCGGCGTTCGGGATCATAAATGCGTTCATATTCAAACTCGATATAGATTGTGCCACCTTTGTTGCGCCTGGTTATTTTGCCTTGAACCGAAGGTATTTTTACTGAGATATCAAGATATATATTGCCTCTTTAATTAGTGCGAATTCCGACTAAAACAATTTTTACATTTCCACAAAAAATAAGCAAGAAAAAATTCAGAAAACCTTACAGTAATCTGAATTTTGGAATATCAAATTTAGTTTGTTTTTGGTTTTAGTCGGAAATTTTACAGGAAGTTAGCATTAATATTCAAATCAAAGACTTCAGCTATAAAAGAAAAATAAAATCTTATGCATTATCATATTATCTTCTTATTCTACCTGAGCCATCACCAGTTACCAGACGATTGATTTCGCTTAATGAAACAAGGTTGAAATCACCTTCTATGGAATGCTTTAGAGCAGAAGCAACTACTGCGAATTCTATAGCTTCCTGATTACTTTTTCCTGTCAGGAAAGAATAGATTAAACCAGCACCAAAACTGTCGCCACCACCTACACGATCAACAATACTTAAATTATATTGTTTAGAAATGTATGAACCTTCTTTATCACACAGCAAACCAGACAATTTATTTTCACTTAACAAAAACCCAAAATAAATTTAGCTTATATCTTATCAAGAATAATAAACATGTATTTTACCATCTACATACAGGACATACAGTCCTTGCTCAATTGAAAAAGTAAATGTAACTTTTTTGATATACCTATAAAAAGCTGAAATTGTATGCCTCAAAAGATTGTCGTTTATGCTATCATATGCTAATATCAAACTTCAAATATAATAATTTTGATATAATAACCATTATAAAAAAATAACTTGCGTGGGTAATGATGAAAAAAAGCAAAATATTCTATATTGCTATGGCAATTGTTATTGTTGTAACAACCTTATCAGGCATGTGCAACAATGGTAAATCCATCAAAAGAATTATTTATGGCGACTCCAATGATACATATATGGATTTATACAACAGTATGATGTATGAAAAAGAGCCATATCAGAATAAAGTCATTTATCCTCCGCTTGCCAATGTGTTTTATTACATGATAAGTGAATTTATTCCTCGAGAAGATTTTTCAAAAGGAAGTTTCGCTGTTAGATCATCACAGATGGGAAGATTTGTCGGTGGTATGTATATAGCATTTTCATATCTTCTTTTTGCTTATGCTGTTATAAAAATGAAGAAAGGAAAAATAGAAGAACAATTATTATTAACAATCTTATTAGCATTAACCACACCTTTTATATATCAGTTGGAACGAGGTAATATAATTTTTTTAACATGCTCTTTTGTAATGCTATATTTGTGTGGCTATAATTCACAAAATGCCTTAAAAAAACATCTTGCATTTGTCTGCTTATCAATAGCTACCGCATTTAAGATATATCCTGCAATTTTTGGATTCTTATTATTAAAAGAAAAAAGATGGAAAGATGCAGGAATTTGTATTTTATATGGGTTTTCAATATTTATATT
>JAZUDR010000064.1:0-2549 GCA_045639725.1 Candidatus Avigastranaerophilus sp.
GTGGGATTGATGACTGGGGTGAAGTCGTAACAAGGTAACCGTTGGAGAACCAGCGGTTGGATCACCTCCTTTCTATGGAGAACATGGATTTGGAGTAAGACGCTCGAAAGCCAAAAGCAAATAGAGTGCATCGCAAATCTAAATTCTTCGTCGAGCTTGGAAGATTAGGATAAGTCATTTGATCTTCTTCATAAATTTGTGAAAAAGAACCGAGCTAATCGCTCGGTTCTTTTGATTTTAGGTTATTGCACCGGATAACAAGGATAATGACGGATGAAGCAGGCCAGGCAGGCCGATTAGCAGGCCAAATAACCATTTTTTTAGCCTCGGTATTTCGAGATTTTTTAGTTTTCCATCTATTGCTTTGTGCCATGCAATGTTAGCAGGTATTTTTATATCTTTAGCGAAGCGTATAGTAACTATAGGCGTAGCCTCATTCATATTCGGCGAAGCCGAATCATTCATCGGCCGCAGGCCGCATTCACAGCCGCAGGCTCATTCATTTTCCTTTGGCCTGCTCCATCCGCCCTCATCCTGTTATCCGTTGCAATAAATACCAGACAAACTTTCGCATAGCAGAAACTTTCGCTGATAAAGCATTTAAAACCACGCCAACTCTTTCTAACCACGCCAACTATGCCAACAGCCATATTGAAACAAACTTTATACTTTACAAATATTAAACATAAATATTTTCACAAAATACTTGAATATTGAAATGAAAATTTTTATACTTAAACTTTACATACTTGCGAGGTTTTAAAATGATACCACACATCGGTATTCAGAGTTTCATTCCTACTAATGAAACTGATATTATAATAAGATTGATTTTGGCTGTCCTTTTTGGAGGACTTATTGGGCTTGAACGAGAGTATCATGGTCAGCCTGCTGGTTTGCGCACTCATATCATACTTTGTGTTGGCGCTTGTTTGGTTATGAGTCTGTCGTTAATTCTTTGGGAACCGAATAAAGGTGACATTCAACGCCTTGCCGCTCAAGTTATATCTGGTGTGGGTTTCCTTGGCGCTGGAGCAATATTTAAATACGGTGGCGGTGTTAGAGGTCTTACTACTGCAGCTTCAATTTGGACAACAGCTAGTATAGGTCTTGCTACAGGTTCTGGTTTAAACATGGTAGCTGGCTCTGCTACAGGATTGGTTCTATTTACTCTTATTGTTTTGAATAGCTTTGAAAAAAGCTTTATTCATGAAAAAATTACTAGAACTATTGTTATTAAAGGCTCAGATCATCCCAGATTTCTTGAAGAAATCAAGACTCATCTGAATAACTTCAAGATAGCTGTTAAGAGTATCAGCTTTTCTAAGGATGTTGTTAATAACCAGATTGAAGTTAAATCAGTTATTAAAGTTTTCAATGACCAGGATATGGATTTAATTATCTGTGATATCCAAAAAATCAATGGTGTTGAATCTTTGAGTTGCTATAGTGAACTTGGATAATTATTACTAGCAAATAAAGTAAACATATAAATACATTATTAGTCTTCTTGGTTGAGAGGACTAATTTTATTAAGGAAGATAACAAAATGAATAAAATTATTAAATCTGTTGTTTTTGCAATCCTTGCTTCTTCCATAGCTCTTCCTGTCTTTGCCGAAGAAGGAACTATCCGTATGGCTAAAGAAGGCGAAAAGGTTAAAATAGACGGAACAGAATATGAACTCATAGAAGAAGATACTACTGCTGGTGAGCACATCTATAAAGTTAAAGATGGTGGTAGGGAAATGTGTATTCCAGCCTGGGATAGTGCTGAACGCAGAGAAGGCGGCTTCTGCTGTGGAAGCGAACGTCCTGCTGTTTTAAGAATAATTATTAAAATCAAGAATAACTTAAATGATTTCGTAAAAAGCAACGGGGCTTACTTTGGTCAGACTACATCTGTAAAAAATGAATCTTCCACTTCAGCTGGTTCAAAATATACTTCCTATTCTTATTTTGATACTGCCATTGATGTATTCTCCGCTGAAGGTGATACCGAAGCTGTATTTTTTAAGACCAACAACCCTGATGTTGCAGAACATTTCTGTGGGGAAAAAATAATAGGTCTTACAGAGGAAGAAGTATCCCAAAAATATGGTGTTGATAGTAATGGTAGAACATTTTATCGCTATGGCTTCGAAGCCGGTGATATTTATGCTTCTTACTGTACCTTCACTTTTAAGGATGGTAAGGTTTGTGAAATTTCTTATGGAGAAAATGATTATCTTAGAAACTATTCTGGATATTTATGCATGAAGCTTCCTGAAGCTAATTTATTGACTGTTGCACATTCGTTAGGTGATTCTGTACGTATCCGCGAAACTCCTGTTGACGGAAATCCCATAGGTAAAGTCGATAAAACCAGTTTGCTTTATGTAATGGAATTTCAGAAACAACCAAATGATTCTGTCTGGGCTCACGTAAAAACGGAATATAATGAAGGCAAGGAAAGTGTTGACGGCTGGATGCATTCTGACTACGTTTCTATCAATGAAGTTTCTCCAAGTGCCAACTCACAGCTCGTTAATACTTTGTATTACTATAAGT
>JAZUDR010000065.1:0-32417 GCA_045639725.1 Candidatus Avigastranaerophilus sp.
GACCAGACCTCAACGAGATTGAGATTCTCTGAAAATTCATGGACCTTGAACCCGTTGAATTTCAACTATAACAGAACCACAAGACGTCTGGAACAGGTATACTGGGATTATTCAAGACGCTCCAGACAGGATGCCTACAGAACCTGGGAATTCTTCTGCCGTCAGGACTTCCTCTGTGATGCCGACACCCCATTGTCTAAGATGAACTTCGGCGCAATCAAAGCCAACAGCTTCAACGCCCGTTATAGAATGTCTACAGAAAACTGGTCCTTCGACACAAGCGTCACAATTCCACAGGAATACAAGAAGATTACAACAACTTCCTTCAACTATTCTACTGTTATCAGACCTCTTTGGACTATTGATACTTCTGGAACCTACAATCATCTTACTCACAAGATGAGTCCGTTGACCATAGGCTTTACAAGAGACCTGCACTGTTGGGAAGCCCGTGCCGAATACAATCATGAACGTAAGGAATTCTGGATGGAATTCTATCTTAAGGCCTTCCCGAATGATAGTGGTCGCTTCAATTACGGCACTGACGATAATAAGCTTTCTGCTAAGCTTGCTGCTTATGACCAGATAGCTAACCGCTACGACAATTACTAAAAATCTAATGATTTAACTGCTTTTTTCACTTGCCTATAGCTTGTTTAGGTAGAAAAAGTATATAATGAAAGAAAATACTCTTGGAAAGGTCTATATAAATGAAAATAATAACTGGTTCTGACCACGCAGGTTTAGCTTTAAAGAAGATTTTGATAGCACATTTGGAAAAAGCTGGCCATCAGGTAGAAGATGTAGGAACCTACACTACAGATTCTTGTGATTATCCGGATTATGCTCATGCTCTTGCCAAAAAGGTTTTAGCAGATCCAGAATCAAAAGGCGTTTTAGTATGCGGTTCAGGTATTGGCATTTCAATCGCAGCCAACAGACATCCTGGCATCAGAGCAGCATTAGTTCACTGTTCTCTTGAAGCAGAACTTTCTAGACGTCACAACAATGCCAATGTAATCGTAATGGGCGGTCGCATTATTGGCGAAGAAATAGCCAAAGATGCTCTGGATAAATTCCTGTCTACCGAATTTGAAGGCGGCAGACACGAAAACAGAATCAAGAAAATCGAAATAGCTGACTAACACTATGGAACAAAATTTGAATATTCCCCCAATGACAGACGAAAGACCAGATTGGAATACCTATTTTTTACGTATTGCAAAACTGGTTGCTACACGCGCCACCTGCATGAGACGTTCAGTAGGTGCAGTAATCGTAAAGGATAACCGCATCCTGGCAACAGGCTATAACGGTGCTCCTCACGGTTGCGCTCACTGTTCCCAGATTCCTGGCGGTTGCATGAGAGAAGCCCAGAATATTCCTTCCGGACAGAGACAGGAATTGTGCAGAGGCCTTCATGCAGAACAGAACGCTATTCTCCAAGCAGCAGCCTTTGGCGTTTCCCTGACTGGCAGCGACATCTATGTTACTCACCAGCCATGTGTAACCTGTGCAAAAATGCTTATTAACGCAGGCATCAAACGTATTGTTTATCTTGGCGAATACCCGGATGAACTCTCAATTCAGATGCTCAAAGAAGTTGGAATGAAACTCGAAAGGATAAAAATAGATTAAGTCATGGCAAAAATCCTAATCAACGGCGGTAAACCATTATCAGGAAGTATTAAAGTGAGCGGAGCCAAGAATGCGGCTCTTCCAATAATTGCTGGTGTTATTCTCAGCACAAAGCCTGTAAAACTCACCAATGTTCCTGCCCTCAACGATGTAACAACTATCTCTAAGGTTCTTGAAGCCCTTGGCGTAAAAGTAGCCAAAACCTCCGACAACACTTATGAATTTGATGCATCAGGCAAAATCAGTGAAGAAGCTCCCTATGAACTTGTAAAAACAATGAGAGCCAGTTTCTTCGTAATGGGTCCGTTGCTTGCCAGACTTAAAAAAGCCAGAGTTCCGCTACCAGGTGGCTGCGCTATTGGCGTTCGCCCCGTAAATATTCATCTTAAAGGCTTTGAAGAATTAGGAGCTCAGGTTTCCATAGAAGGTGGCTGCGCTGTTGCTGTAGCAGACCGCCTTATAGGAAAGAAAATCCTTCTTGATTTCCCATCTGTCGGCGCCACTGAAAATCTTATCATGGCCGCTACTCTTGCAGAAGGTCAGACTATTATTGAAAATGCTGCCCAGGAACCGGAAATTGTTGATTTAGCTAATTTCCTGAATGCCTTGGGTGCCAAGATACAGGGCGCTGGTGGTCCAAGCATTGTTATTGATGGTGTTGAGCAGCTTGGCGGTTGCGAATACAGCATTATGCCAGACCGCATCGAAGCAGGAACCTTCGCTGTTCTCGGCGCTATGACAAAGGGTCCTATCAAAATTGAAAACTGCAATCCAGATCATCTGGTAGCCTTAACAGCCAAGCTCCGCGAAATGGGCGCAAACATCGAAACTGGTAAGGACTACATGATTGCCAGTGCAGACAAACGCCTCAAAGCAGTAGAAATCAAGACTATGCCTTATCCTGGCTTTGCCACAGATATGCAGGCTCAGGTAATGGCCGCCATGTGTATTGCTGAAGGTGCTTCATCTGTTACCGAAACTATTTTCGAAAACAGATTCATGCACGTTTCTGAACTTTCTAGAATGGGTGCCAGCATCAATATTCATGAACGCACAGCAGTTGTCCATGGTGTTGAAAGTCTTGAAGGCGCCCCTGTTGCCGCAACAGATCTGAGAGCTGGTGCAGCAATGGTTCTCGCCGGTCTTGCAGCAAACGGTCACACAGAAATCAGCCAGATTTATCACATAGATCGTGGATATGAAGATCTTGTTGGCCGAATCCGCAAACTGGGAGCCGATATTACACGCGTTGAAGAATAATAAAGCTAATTATTAAGAGGAAAGAAAATGACTGAGTCTTCAAAAAACCGTTTTCAAAAGTTAATTGACGGCCTTAAGAGTACTGACAGAGAAGTAAAGCTAATGTCCATTGCATCGCTTGGAATTCTGCAAATGAAGCAGCATTCTGAACTGCTCTGCGATTTACTTTCTTCCCCTGACCAAGAGGTTCTTGCTGCTGTAATTAAATCAATCGGTCAAATAGGAAATCCAACCTCAGCCAAATATCTCTTAGATTTCATCAGCAATCCAAACGAAGCCTTAGCCAAGGAAGCCTTTGAAAGCCTCAAAAAAATGGATTTATCTTCTGTTGAAGATGTAGTCATCAAGGCTTGCAGCGCTGATCAGCCATCTACACTGCGAAAGAAAATTGTTGAGATTCTTTCCGATTACAATGACGTCAGAGTCAATTCCCTCATGAATGAAATACTGGGTCAGACTCGTGACCCAGAGCTTCTTTCAGCAGCTATCAGCTACTATATAAAATATCCATCCAGCGAACGCCACACAGCTCTTAAAATGCTTGCCAGTGACGGAAACTGGAGCATCTCTCTCTGTGCCAACCTGGCTCTCTCAAGATTAAAGGACGAAGGTGCTCATGCTCAGATTAAGCGACTTGCCAAGTCCTCTAATTCTGAAGTCCGCACAATCATCGTAAAAGCTTTGAATTCACGCCCGATTATTGAAGACAGAGATATTTACCAGATTCTTTTCGAAGATAACAGGGCCAGTATCAGAGAGTTATCGCTTGAAGGCATGCAGTTATTCGCTGCCGATGAACGCATCAATATGCTTCGCAGATGGCTCAATAGCGAAAGCGACAACAGCATACGCATCAAACTGGTTATGATGGCTGCTGCCGAAAAATCACCACTTCTCTTTGATGAATTGTTCAAGCTTTTGCAGTCCTCTGACGAAAAACTTCAAAAGGTAGCTATCGAAGCACTTGGCCAGACCGGTGAAAAGATTGTAGACCGCATCCTTCTCGACTACGAAAGAATGCCACTGCTTCTCCGCGAACAGATGCTTCTTGTATTAGGCCGTATCGGAAGCCCAAAAGCCAGTTATCTTATAAAAGATGCTCTTTTTGCCAAAGAACGCTGGCTGCGCATTAATGCAATTGAAGCTACTGCCAATCTGAAGCTTCCTGAACTGGTAGAAGCTCTTGTAAGTATTGTTAAAACCCCTGGCACCGATATCTGGGTTCTCGCCACCGCTGTTTCTGCATTAGGCAGACTCAACGATAGCAGTGTTGTCGATGTAATTATTCCACTTCTTAAGAATGAAGATGCCAGAGTCAGGGCTAATAGCATTGAAGCTCTTTCCACATACAAATGGGAAGGGCTGCCTGAAGCCTGCATGAGCATGCTGAAGGATAGAAATGACCGCGTAAGAGTCAATGCTGCTATAGCTTTGTGGCGCAGTGGCCATTCAGAAGTTTTTACGGAACTAGAAAAAATGTCTCACGACAAGAGCCGCTGGGTTCGTGCTTCCGCAGTGTTTGCACTCGGCCAGATTGAAGACCCGGCAGGTGTTCCGATACTCATAAGAATGCTTCACGACCCAGAAGATATGGTATATCGAAATACTCTGGAAGCCCTTAGCTGGCACGGAGATTTAAGGGCTATGATTCCACTATTGAATGAAGCAAGCCGACAGAGATTGAGCACAGAATTTTACATTGATATACTGGATAAATATGCTCAGGCGATAAAATAAAAAACAAGCCCTGCGGGCATGAAGAACTGCCGCGTTGCGGCAGTAATGAAGACTGGCCTTCGGCCAGAATGAAGACTCGCTAACGCGAGAATGAAGACCTGCTTCGCAGGAATGAAGACCGCTGGCGCGGAATTGATTGGCGTCAACCAAATCATTCATCGACCGAAGGTCGCATTCATTTAATTGCCTTCAACTCTTCGGCAATAAAAGGTGCTGTGGCTGATTTTTTGCACTTAGCGACTTTTTCAGGCGTTCCGGTTACTATTACCTGACCGCCGCGGTCTCCGCCTTCCGGACCAAGATCTATGATATGGTCGGCAACCTTAATGACATCAATATTGTGCTCAATAACCAGAACAGTGTTGCCCTTTTCCACAAGCCTGTTAAGAACTTCAATGAGCTTTTTGACATCATTGAAATGCAAGCCCGTTGTCGGTTCGTCAAGCAAATAGAAGGTCGAACCAGTAGCAACCTTTGAGAGTTCTGTTGCAAGTTTAATACGCTGAGCTTCACCGCCGGAGAAGGTGGTAGCTGACTGGCCAAGTCTTATATAGCCAAGACCAACATCCTTCAAGGTCTGAAGCTTTCTGTTGATTGCATAAAAGGCTTCAAAGAAAGGAATAGCCTCATCTACGCTCATATCAAGGATTTCAGCAATAGTCTTGCCCTTGAATTTGCACTTCAGGGTTTCTTCGTTGAAACGTGAACCCTTGCACTGATCGCAGGTTACATAAACATCTGGCAGGAAATGCATTTCTACAACAATCTGACCAGTGCCTTCACATTCCTCGCAGCGGCCACCCTTAACGTTAAAGCTGAAACGGCCTGCGGTATAACCACGGGTCTTTGCTTCAACAGTCTGAGCAAACAGTTCACGTATAGGCGTAAAAATGCCGCAATAGGTCGCCGGATTAGAGCGCGGGCTTCTGCCAATCGGGTCCTGATCTATGTTTACAACCTTATCAATGTTTTCTATGCCGATAATTTCTTTATAAGCGCCAGTTTCCTTGTTAGTCTGATAAACATAATTACTCAATGCCGGAAAAATGGTATCGGTAATCAGACTAGACTTTCCTGAGCCAGAAACGCCTGTTACAACAATTAATTTACCAAGGGGCAATTCCACATCAATATTCTTCAGATTATTGTGTGTGCAGCCCTTTATGACGATTTTCTTGCCATTTCCTTCACGGCGTTCAGTTGGAACAGGAATATAAGCCTTCCCACTCAGGAATTTGCCTGTTATGGAATTTTCGTCCTTCATAACTTCTTCAGGAGTTCCCTGAGCAACAAGACTGCCGCCATTTTCACCCGCACCTGGACCAATATCGATTATATGATCTGCTTCGGTCATTATTTCCTTGTCGTGTTCTACAACAATAACGGTATTACCAATATTGCGAAGATTCTTCAAGGAATCAATGAGCTTTCTGTTATCTCTAGGATGCAGGCCAATACTAGGTTCGTCCAAAACATAGGTAACGCCGACAAGAGCAGACCCAATCTGTGTAGCAAGTCTGATGCGCTGAGCTTCCCCGCCACTCAGAGTATAAGCGGCACGGGACATATTCAGGTATTCAAGACCAACATCCTTCAGGAACTTAAGACGGCTGGTAATCTGTTCCATAACCTTCTTAACAACGAAAGCATCGCGTTCGCTCAATTCAGCAGAGAGGCTCCTGAAAAATTCAATTAATTCAGTGACTGAATGTTGACAAAGCTCCCAGATGTTTTCATTGCGGATTCTTACTGAAAGAGCAATTTCATTAAGACGCTTTCCATGACAGGAATTACACGGCAGCTCACGCATGAATTTTTCATACCACTGACGGTTGCCTTCTGACTGAGTTTCTGCATGACGCCTTTCAAGCTGTGGGATAATACCCTCAAATGGCTTCGACATGGTAGCGTTCTTCATCGTTCTACCATTGTAGTTGATTGTAATAATCTTTGTTCCGCTGCCATAAAGTATGACTTCCTTTATATCCTTAGGAAGGTCCTTGTATGGAGTAGCCAGCGAAAACTTGTAGGCCTTTGCCAAGCCTTCTAGCCATTGGCGGGAAACACTGGCCTCAAACCAGCTTTCTGCGGCAATACAGCCCTCTGCAATAGACAATTCCTTGTCGGGAATAATCAAATCAGGGTCTGCAACCAGACGGTAGCCTATGCCTGAACAATCCGGGCATGAACCATATGGCGCGTTAAAAGAGAAAAGTCTTGGCTTGATTTCTGGCAAAGAAATATCGCAGACAGGGCAACGAAGATTTTCGCTATAAAGCTTTTCTACTGGCTCATCATCAGTTTCCTTCTGAACACTGAGAAGAAGATGGCCATCAGCCAGCTTGAAACATAATTCAACAGCTTCAGTCAGACGGGCTACTGTCGATTCCTTGTTTTCTGTAGAAATTCTGACGCGGTCTACAGCAACTTCTATGTTGTGCTTTTTGTTTCTGTCTAATTCAGGCAGCTCTTCGTCCAAAGTATAAAACTCGCCATCAACCCTGACTCTAGAAAGACCTTCCTTGCGAAGCTCGTCAAAAACCTTGGTATATTCACCCTTGCGGCCTCTGACAACTGGTGCAAGAAGAGTTACCCTGGTTTTATCCGGGTTTGTATATAAAGTTTCAACAATCTGCTGTGGACTTGAGCTTTCAACAGGCTTACCGCACTTTGGGCAATGGGGCTTACCTATGGCTGCATAAAGAAGTCTGAAATAATCATACAGTTCGGTAACAGTGCCAACAGTTGAGCGCGGATTGCGATTTGTAGACTTCTGTTGAATTGCAATGGTAGGAGAAAGACCTTCGATGGCGTCTGCATCTGGTTTATCCATCTGCATAAGAAACTGTCTTGCATAAGAAGACAAGGATTCCATATAACGTCTCTGGCCTTCTGCGTGAATAGTATCAAAAGCCAAAGAGGATTTTCCAGAACCGGAAACCCCGGTAATTACTGTTAATGCATTGGTTGGAATGTTTACGCTTAAATTCTTGAGATTATGAACACGTGTTTTTTCTATTTTTATCATGGTAGCTTGAGATGAATAATATAATAAATACTACCCGCTAAGAGCTGCCCGGTATAAACGGTCAGCTTGGGTTACTGATTGGAGTGGTGTATTAAAACGATACTTAGCGCCAATCGTATTGGATAACACTAGCCTGAGACGGGCTGCTAAGTTCGCCGTTATCAAAGGTAAGCTTGTAGAAACCTGAAAGCTTAACTGGCTTTTCTCCACCAGATTTTGTGCTTACTTCAACAAGACCGTTCTTTACAACGATTTCGCCCTTGTCCTCTTCATCATTGTAAATAACCTTGAAGAGACCGGAACGACCAATTACTCTCACATTAGCAACTTCAATACACATTAAATCTCTACCATCTAAGGAAACAGCAGCAGTAACTTCACCTCTGGTAAGTTCTACAACTTCCTGCTTTATTTTATTTTCCTTAGCTTCGAGAGTCGGCGGGTTTACAATTACTTCTGTGTCTGAATAAAGCTTAACTTGATTTTCAAGCTGCATCTGAACAGTTAAAGAAGATTCTTCCATGGTTCTGAAAGAATATTCTTCCTTGAATTTTATGTTAGCTGTAAGTGGTTCCCACAGACCAGTTTTTCTAGATTCTGCAGAACCAGAATATTCTGTAACGCTAGAATATAACAGTTTTTCACGATCTTCTTGAAACTGCCTTACTTTTGCTTTGTTATTTATAACGTAAATCAAAATAAAAATAGCAATCAACGCCAAAAGTACGCCGCCGCCAACAATCAATTGTTTTTTTCTGTTTTCAGCAGCAGCAGCCATTTTAGCTGCTTTTTCGCGTTCTGCCTGTAGCTTCTTTAACGCCTTGTGGTCAAGTCGTTCAAGTTGATGCCATTGTTTAGCCATAATCTAATGTGTAACCTATAGTAAATCGATTGCAACCTGTGGGGTTGCCATTATAGAATTTTCCTTAGAAACTTTCGAATCTTTAGTATACTGTGTACGTATTTTAACCGAAATTGGAAAAAAGTCCACTGCTTTTTGTGGAGGAATTGTTCCAGCCACAGAAAATTCTACGCTTGCAACATCGTTAACCATTGTTCTAGTGCGTGTTTCAGACGCCAATGGATTCAAATTTAATTTTCCAGATTTTGCATAATTATTTTTTGAATTTGTTGTATATGAAAAACCTTCTGTTTTCAAAACAAGGTCACCTGTTATCAAATCACCTGTTTTGTGCTTAAAAACAAGATAAAGCTGGTGATTCAGAAGCTTTCCATCGCTTGTGCCAGGCTTTTCTGTTTCACATACAAACCAATCCATTATCTTCAATTCGCCGCTTTCAGGACAAGCTATCGGTGAATTGTCTTTTAGTATGCGCATATAGTATTTGGCGGCCACACTCTTGTCTGTGTTGTCACAAGGATCATAGATTGTATCCTTCAAAAGTGTAGTCGGGTATGTTGCACTTTTAACTTCATTACTGATAAAACTTAAAGCATTGCGCATCTGGTCAACAGTCTGGTTTATCCACTGTCCTTTTCCTGCTGTCTGACTGCCACCAATAAACAGTTTATAAACGCCAACCAGCAATACGATAAAAATGGCCATAGCCATTAATACTTCAACTAATGTAAATGCTTTTACCTTCTTCATCAAATGCTACCCTTTCTGGTAATCTTCTGGGTGCGGACCTGAATCTGTCTGCTGTCTTTCTTCTGAAAATCAACAGCTTTACCTTCTACGGTAATTTCTATAGCTTCTTCACCGTATTTCTTCATGCCCTGAATAGCTTTTACCTTAACTTCAACAACTCCATATTCAAGAGTGTATGGATAACCTTCTTCAACAGCAATATCAAACTTGTTCGGATTCTTGATATTGTTGCTTCTATTCATTTCAAGAGATGGCTGCATTCCGAAATTGCCTACGGTTACATTTGTGCAGTCTCTGAAATAATAAGTCAAAAACTTCCATGCATTGTAACTGTCGTCGGGCTCACGTGGGTCGGTATACTTTACGTTCTGCGCATCCTGAGCCAGATTTGGTGCAAGGAAGCGGTAATCTGGATTATTGTAGCTTGCCAGTCTTATAAAGCTATCCTTGTCTGGTAGTTTAACGTAAAAATACCTTGGTTTGCCCTTGGAATTAAGCTCTCCAGTTCGTTTTACATAGACATTTGGTCTGCCTGTATATTCTTCGAACTGTTCCTGACCATTATCATCAATGCTTGGAAATTCTGTAAAATTGAATAAAGGATTCTTTCCCTGAGAAATTTCAACAGCGTCATAAAGTTCTGTTGGGAAAAGCTTTGCCTTAACAAGAAAATGCTGCATTGCTGAACGGGCAGCAAAATAAGCCTGTTTATCAAGAAGATTAAGGCTGTTATGGGATGCTGTCGTGCTTTGCCTGAATACCATAGCGCCTAAAAGCACCAACATACAGAAAGCAAAGAATATGGCTATAACAATAGCAGCACCACGGCGTTTAGAAGCTTTCATGAATCAATGTCCCCCTTTATAGCCATAAGGTGAACACGCTGAATATTACCCTTTTCGTTTTCCGGTTCAGAATAATAGTGAGGTTCAATATTCCACTGAACCTGAACAATCAGACGTTTGAACGGACACCATGCAAAAGCATCATCGGTCTGGTAGGGCAATCTGCTCATAACCATCTTTGCTGTATAACGTTCAGCAGTTGGATTTATGAAGCCGTATTTGGTAGCATTTTTAAGAGATTCCAGACCTTCATCCTTATAGAAATCCTTAGGTGACTCAGAAACGCCATTTCCACCTATTTCAAGTTCAGTCAACGGCTTACCGGTTTCTTCACTGTCTTCGGCAAAATCCTGAGAAAACTCACTGCTAGAAATTAACGATGGATTTTTCAGAAATGTAAAAGCTACTTCTGCCTGTTCTGGGAATTCCAAAGGATTTGTGCTGGGATAATCTTCGCCAATCTTCATTCGTTCTGGTTTTGAATGCTTTGTTGTAGAAACAACATCCTCAACACGAAGATGAATAAGATAGCTGATTCCCTTAGAATCTTTAATGATTCCACGGCAGGGATAACCATTGGCTTCCTTCTTTTCGCTATTAAACAGCATTGTAGCCATTTTTTTGGCCCATGCATCATTCAGGTCACTGAATTTATCGCTATCTAAATCGTCTACCCTTATATAACCGGGGTTTCCTTCTCTTAACGCAACAAAGGAAATATTATCAAGCAGAGCATTCAAAACTTCTGTAGCCTTATTAATAGCGAATGCCTGACTTGCATTTTTGTCTGTTTCGACAGTCTGGCGAGACAACATTCCGAATAACGGAATCATCGCTATGGCCATTACTGTCACAGCGATGATGATTTCTAGGAATGTTATTGCTTTTTTCTGTCTTAGAAACATTATATCCGCACCAGAATACTATTAAAGCAATTCTGAAGCCAATGCAGACAAAGAAGAACGTTCAGACTTATTGAGAATAATATGACCAAAGAGGTTATGGTCTTTGAATTTTTCAATTACGAAGTTCAAGCCGTTAGAAGAACTGTCGAGGTATGGGTTATCGATCTGGTATGGGTCACCAGTAAGAACAACCTTAGTGCCTTCACCTGCACGGCTGATAATAGTTTTTACTTCGTGTGGAGTGAGGTTCTGAGCTTCGTCTACAATGAGATACTGCTTTGGAATACTTCTACCTCTGATGTAGGTGATAGCTTCAATCTGAACCTTCTGAGATTCAATGAGGAAGCGGATTTTCTTATCAACATCATCAGAATTTTTGTAGAGACGGTCCATAACAAATTCAAGATTGTCAAAGATTGGCTGCATCCAATGGCTGAGCTTTTCATCCTTAGAGCCTGGCAGGTAACCGATATCTTTGCCGAGAGGCATAATCGGGCGGCTTACGAGAAGCTTGCGGAACAAGTGTTCATCAATAGTTTTCTGCAAACCACAGGCAAGAGCAAGAAGGGTCTTACCGGTACCAGCGCGGCCAACAAGGGTAACCAACTGAATTTCATTGCAAAGCAGAAGTTCAATAGCAAATTTCTGTTGCAGATTCATTGGTTCAACGCCCCAAGGTCTTGAATTCAGATGGAACAATGGGAGGAGCTTTTTCTGAAGGCCGTCATACTTAGCAAGAGCAGTCTTGTTTTCGTTTTCAGCAGCTTTCAAAAGAAGGAATTCATTCTTGAAGAGGTCATTACCTGGGTAATCAAGACCTTCTTCGCGAAGGAAGGTTTCAATCTGTTCTGCAGGCATGATAAGCTCGCGCCAGCCAGAATAGAGTTCGTCGATATCAATTTTGTTGGTTTCATAGTCTTCTGCCTGAATACCAAGAGCATCAGCCTTGATACGACAGTTGATATCTTTACTGATGAGTATTGGGTTCTTTCCAGCCTTCTTCAAGGTCAAAGCGCAGGCAAGAATACGGTTATCAACCTTCTTTGCATCTAATCCGCCAATACTCGGCATATCATATTCAGAATCAATCATAATCTGAATAATGCCACCAGTAGGAAGCTTTACGCCTTCTGCAAGATTGCCTCTGGTTCTGAGATCGTCTAAGTCTCTTGAAGCCTGTCTTGCTTCACGACCACGTTCATCGTTTACACCTTTAAAGCGGTCGAGCTCTTCAATTACACCCAAAGGAATAACTACATCATGTTCCTGGAAAGAAAACAGAGCAGAGTGGTTATGAAGAATTACGTTAGTATCTATAACAAATGTTTTTTTCATCAAATTTCGCTTCCTTGAAGTGGTTTATGTACTATAAAACTATTAAAATTTAGCACAGAATCAAAGTCTATGTCAATGTACAATAAAATACCCTACGAGCGTAAAGAACTGCCGCTTCGCGGCAGTAGTGAAGACTCGCTGACGCGAGAATGAAGACCTACTTCGAGCTTCAAGCTTTCTAGCTTGTTTACTTAGCGAAGCGTATTAAAAATATAGGCGTAGCCTCATTCATATTTGGCACAAGCCAAATCATTCATCGACCGAAGGCCTTATTCAAATTTTTGTACCACAGTATGGGCAGCCCTTCCAGCCAGGTTCAAGCTGCTTGCCGCAAACACGGCAGGTTGTAGGCTTCAACTGTTCAAGACAGAACGGGCAGAAAGTAAAATCCTTACCCACAGCTTTTCCACAATGTGCACAAGTAACAGTATTGCTTGGTGCAAGATGCTGAGGAACAGAAGGTGCATTAGCCAGTTCTTCGTCCTTATCACCAATCTGGCCAAGAGCTATTACAGCTGATGTTCTGACTTCTTCTGATTCATCATTGAGCATGTTCATAAGATGGGCAATAGCACGTTTGTCACCAAGGTTGCCAAGAGCCTGGCAGCTTGCAGAACGAACAGAACTCTGTGTATCATGCAGACATCTGACAATTTCATCAAAAATACCAGGTTCCTGAGACTGGCCAAGAAGCTTTACAGACCAATATCTGGCATCAACATTCTGATCCTTGGCAGCAGAAATAAGTTCGTCAGAAGCGCCCAAACCCTGGAGCCAGATTGAATCTGCGGCAGTTTTTCGAATAATCCATGATTTATGTGCAAGATAACCAACAAGAATCTTATGGGCTTCAGGTGTTTCAATCATAGCCAAAGCTTTGATTGCTTCAATCTTTGATTCCATTGGTGATGATTCAATGATTCTTGCAAACTTTGGAGCCATATCTGGTGTCGGATTCTGAGCCAAAAGCTTAACAATCCAGAAACGGGCTTCATCAGAGGATTTTTCCAAGGCTTCTGCAACAGCATTGGCATTGCAGGTATGTATTTTTTCTAGAGTATCGTAAGCAGCTTTTCTTACTGGCCATGCCTTATCTTCAAGCAATGGCATAAGGGCAAGAACCATGCGCGGATCTTCAATATTCTGAGCCGCTCTGATAGCTGCTATTCTGATTTTCTGGTTAGAATGCTTGAACACCTTTACCAGATACTGAACTGCGTCCGGACCCATATGACTGAGAGTCTGAACCATCCAGTAATCTACGTCTTCCTCATTCTGAGGAACCATTTCCATAATCTTATTAAGACTGCTTGGGCCCAATTTACCCAAAGCATAGGAAGCACCCTGGCGGACATGCCAGTTTTCGCTGGAAAGAGCCTTTACAAGGTAAGGAAGTGCTATATCGTTGAAAGAAATCAAAGCCTTGGTGATATCTCTAAGAACATCATTATTCTTGCTTTCTAAGCCACTGATAAGCATCGGAATAGCATCATCAGGCACCATGGCTTTAACTATTTCTAAGGCCTGCTTTCTGATTTCTGCTTTTTCATTGATTAGGTTATGATGTAAAGTGTTCTTTTCGGCGGTCATATCTTCCTCTTTTGATAACCAGGTATTCCCCAGCCTCCAACACCACTGGCCGAGCAATCGGCCAGGAGCGTTAGCGTCTTAGTAGGACATTGGCATTACTACGTATTTGAATTCGCTATCCAGATTACCTGGTCTGAGAAGACCTGGGTAACTGGCTGTAGTCATTTCAATAATTACTTCTTCGTCGTCAATAACATTGATGAAGTCATTAACATACTTAGCGTTAAAAGCTATGCTTATTGGTTCACCATTGAGTTCTGAAGAAACGAAGGATTCGGCTCTACCCTGTTCCTTGGCGTCAGCCCAAATCTTTGTTTCATTTACATTGATATCGAAATGAACAAGATTTGCTATATTTCTAGCTATTGGGTTAACAGCCTTCAGGCTCTGAGCAAGATCCTTGCGGTTCATCTTTACAGAACGCTTCATGTCATGAGGAAGAACGCGTTTGTAGTCTGGGAATCTGCCTTCGATAAGTCTTGAAATCAGCTGGAACTTTTCTGAAGCAAAGAGAAGCTGGTCTTTGTAAAGACCGAACTTGATTGTATCATTGCCATCAAGAAGTTTCTGCAATTCAGGAATAGCTCTTGCAGGAACGATAAAGTTCTGGCGCAGTGGTTCAGGAATTTCAACGTCTCTTACTGTTGTAACAGCAAGACGCTTATTGTCTGTAGAAGCCATCATTGGCTGTTCAGCGTTAGAGAAGTCAACACAGATACTTTTCTGAACAGGGTTGCCTTCGTCAACGCTCATTGCTACAGAAGCTTCCTTAAGAGCACGGGCAAGACCTTCACACTTAGCATCAAAGAGTTGAGTATCTTCACTGCCAAGAACTGGAACTGGTGGGAAATCTTCAGCACCCTGAATCTGGATATTGAACTTGCTACGACCGCAGCTCAATTCTGTTTCATTTGTTTCACTGTTAAGCAATTCGAAGTTAACCATTGCAGAGCCTTCAACTGTAACGCTGCTCAGGATTTCCTGAATAAGCTTAGCAGGAATAGTGAACTGTCCACCTTCTTCTACTGTAGCTTCAACAGAAGAAATCATCATGATTTCCTGGTCAGTGCCGACAAATCTTAAATTATTGTCATTAGCAGTAATAAGAAGATTTGAGAGGATTGGCTTAGTTCCCTTTACTGCAACAGCCTTACTAACGGTGTTGACAGCATCGGTGAGCTTTTTGAATTCAACAGAAAACTTCATCATGCTACTTTTTCCTTTGCAATTGCTAATTTAATCTTAACGCCGTTGATATCCCATTCGGCTGGTTCGCTGAGGTTGGCATCAAGGCCTTCGCCAAGCTTGAGAGTCAAGGTTTCCTTCTTGATGTATTCGCCGAACATTTCAACAGACTTTTCAAAATCTGCCTTCTTGTCTGCGTCAACAACTTCGTAACCAACTCTGATGCGGTCTACTACTTCGAAGCCCAGGTCTTTGCGCATGAACTGAATCTTGTTAACCATTTCACGGGCATAGCCTTCAAGGATAAGTTCCGGAGTCAAAGTCTTGAGAAGAGCGATGCTGAGATTGCCTTCAGACTGAACAGCGTATTCATCAGAAGCTTCGGCCTGGAGAACAACGTCATCGGCCTTAAGAGTTACAGGTTTGTCATCAATAGTTATTTCGTAACCGCCGTTAGCCAACTGAGCGCGAACTTCATTGCCGTCAGCCTGTTCAAGATGAGCCTTAATCTTTGGCATGAGTCCTTTGTATGGGCCCTTACCGATATTCTTGAAGTTTGGTTTGGCAATGTAGCGAACAAGGCTTGAAGCATCTGCTACGGCAGCAACAGACTTAACATTCAGTTCTTCACCAATGAGGTGTTCCATGATAGAAAGAGTATGCTTTTCGAAGTCGTCAGCAACAACAACCTTGATTTCAGCCAATGGCTGTCTAACCTTGAGGTTAGCTTCGTTGCGTGCTGCACGGCCAAGAACAACAACCTTCATGATGAAGTCCATTCTGCGTTCAAGTTCTTCATTGATAAGTTCTGCTTTTTCTTCTGGATAATCACAGAGATGAACGCTTTCCGGAGCCTTTGGATCAATCTTGCAAACGAGGTTGCGATAAATATCTTCGGCTATGAATGGAGTGAATGGAGCAGTCAGCTTAGCGATACCAACGAGGATTTCGTAAAGTGTCAGGAATGCTGCTTCAGAATCCGGAGTATTGCAGTTATAGAAACGTCTTCTGCAGCGGCGGACATACCAGTTGGAGAGATCATCAACAAGTTTTTCAAGCTTTTCAGTAGCCCAAACGATTTCGAACTTGTCGAGAGCCTTCTTAACTTCTTCAGTAGTGTGGTTGAAGCGGGAAATAATCCATCTGTCAATTTCTGGTCTGTCTGCAATAGCGATGTTGTGTTCGCTTGGATTGAAGTTTTCAATGTTTGCATACAGAGTGAAGAAGCTGTAAACATTCTGGAGAGTGCCGAGATACTTCTTCTGAGCATCAGCAATAGCTTCTTCATAGAAACGACGAGTGTTCCAAGGAGCTGTTGCAGAATAGAGAGCCCAGCGAACAGCGTCAGCACCATATTTGTCGAACAGGAACATACAATCAAGTACGTTACCCTTTGACTTACTCATCTTGATACCATTCTTATCGCAGATGAGACCAAGAACAGTAACATTCTTGTATGGTGAAACCTTGTGAATGAAGGTGCTTGTTACAAGCAGGCTGAAGAACCAGCCACGCGTCTGGTCAACGCCTTCGCAGATCCAGTCAGCCGGGAACATGCTTTCGAACATTTCCTTGTTTTCGAAAGGATAGTGCCACTGAGCAGTATGCATTGCGCCAGAGTCAAACCAGCAGTCGATAACTTCCGGAACTCTGTGCATCTTTCCATGACATTTTGGACAATTCAAAAGAACGTCATCAACGTATGGGCGGTGAAGCTCGATATCATCCGGGCAATTGTCGCTCATTTCCTTGAGGTTTTTGATGCTGTCTACGCAGTGATGGTGACCGCAGTCCTTGCAGACCCAGATTGGAAGTGGAGTGCCCCAATATCTGTCACGGCTGATAGCCCAGTCAATCATATTTTCGAGGAAGTTAAGGAAACGGCCTTCTTTTATATAATCCGGGAACCAGTTTACAGTGCCGTTATTCTTGATGATAGCATCCTTGAATGCTGTAGCCTTGATGAACCAGCTGTGTCTTGCATAGTAAATCAATGGGCTGTTGCAGCGCCAGCAGAATGGATAAGTATGCTTTACCTTGGCAGCCTTGAAGAGAATGCCTTTTTCCTTGAGGTCTTTGATGATATCGGGGTCAGCCTTCTTAACGAACTGTCCCTTCCAAGGTTCGATTTCGTCTGTGAAAGTGCCGTCAAGACCAACTGGCTGAATTACTGGCAAATCATTCTGCTTACCAACACGATAGTCGTCTTCACCAAATGCTGGAGCAATATGAACGATACCGGAACCGTCTTCTGTAGAAACGAAGTCACCAGCGATTACAAAATGAGCCTTTTTGGTCGGCTTGCAGTATGTATACATCTGATGGTATTCCATACCAAGAAGTTCGCTGCCCTTCTTTTCTTCAACGATTTCGTATGGTTCATCGCCAAATACGCTGAGGCGTGACTTAGCAAGAATCAAATATTCGTCGTTATGCTTAACCTTAACGTAATCAATGTCGTTACCAACAGCAAGAGCTACGTTAGAAACAAGAGTCCATGGGGTAGTTGTCCAAACCAGGAAGTAAGTGTTTTCAGCTTCCTTAGCTTTGAATCTTACATAAACAGAATTGTCTTCAACTTCTTTATAGCCCTGGGCTACTTCGTGAGAAGAGAGAGCTGTGCCGCAGCGTGGGCAGTAAGGAACAACCTTGTGTCCTTCATAGAGCATATCGTCCTTGAAGAACTGAGAAAGCATCCACCATACTGTTTCAATGTAGTTGTTAGTGCAGGTAATATATGGGTCATCCAGATCCAGCCAGAAGCCGCCTCTTTCAGACATTTTGCGCCATGCGCTTTCATATTTGAAAACACTGTCACGGCATTTCTTAATAAATGGTTCGATACCGTATTTTTCAATACCAGTCTTGCTTTCAAGACCAAGCTCTTTTTCAACTTCAAGTTCTACTGGAAGTCCGTGGGTATCCCAACCGGCTTTTCTATATACCTGATAGCCGCGCATAGTTTTGTAGCGGGGAATAAGGTCTTTCATAGCCTTGGTCAATACATGACCTGGGTGTGGTCTGCCGTTAGCTGTTGGAGGACCATCGAAGAATACAAACTTCTGAGCACCTTCGCGAAGCTTTATAGACTTCTTAAAAGTGTCATTCTGTTTCCAAAACTCGAGAATTTCTTCATCGTGTTTAGCTGAAACGTTGTTATCAGGCTTGTCGTAAAGCATTTTCTATATCCTTATATATTTAAATATAAATTCCTAATTTAAAGCTGGTTAGCCAATATCCTGGCGGAGTGCTCCAGACCAGAGGTCCAGTGATAGGCTTCTTCAAGAGTTTCGCCTATTGCAAAGGTCCCATGTCCCTTTACAATAACTATTGGCGCAACCTTGAATGCAGGTATCACCAACTCAGCTACTTCTTCTGAAGCGATAGCGTTTTTCGCTTCAACCACCACAACACCATCCGGATAATAATAGCGGCCTTCAGCATCTTCCAGCATCAATCTGCCATTTTCAATGTGCTTCCCGCTAAGGGAAAAAGCAACAATGTGCGGCGAATGCGCATGAACTATTGCCTTAGCATTCGTATGCTGATAAATCGAACGATGAACAGGGATTTCCCTGGAGGCTTTCACAGTATTGGCATCGTTTCCTTCAATGCCAGTGGTAATCAGGTCAGGATGATCAATGTGATGCAGCATACAACCGGTCTTAGTAATAACCATGCGCTGAGCATCAAGTCTGACGCTTAAATTCCCAGAATGAGAATTGTTAAGACCAGCAGCAAATAAATCATTGCCAACCTGTCTGAAAGCATTCAAGAACATTATCAGTCTTCCTTCTTTATGCCTAATACCTGAGGGATATTTTCGCCATAAATAGGCTCAATAATACCCTTATCTGTGATTATGCCTGTTATCAGTTCCGGTGGAGTAATATCAAAAGCAGGGTTATAAACCTTGGCGCCGTCCGGCACGTTCTGCTTACCGTTGAAGGAGCGAATTTCGTCTTCACTGCGCTGTTCAATGACTATTTCATCATCAAACATCAGACTCATATCGAAGGTGCTGGCTGGTGCGGCAACATAGAATGGAATTCCATTATATTTGCAGAGAACAGCCAGGGAATATGTGCCTACCTTGTTGGCAACAAAGCCTTTGGAAGTAATGCGGTCTGCACCAACAATTACACCATTAATTTTGCCTTCTCTGATGAGACTGCCAGCCATATTATCTGCGATGACAGTTACATCAAAACCGTCTTTAACAAGCTCCCAGGCAGTTAATCTTGCACCCTGAAGCAATGGACGGGTTTCATCAGCAAAAATCTTAATATCCTTGCCATTTTCCTTAGCTGCACGGAAAACCCCCAGAGCAGTTCCGTAACTAGCGGTAGCAAGCGCTCCAGCATTGCAGTGAGTCAGCCAGGTTTCGCCATCATTCATGACTTCCTGACCAAACTTGCCAATAGCCTTGCACATAGCAATATCTTCCTTGTAAATCTTGTCAGCTTCTTTAAGAGCCTTATCTGCAGCCTTTTTAAAGTCGCCGGTCTTAAGAGACAATACTGCGTCTCTTACTCTGTTTACAGCATAGAAGAGATTCACAGCAGTTGGTCTGGAGCCGACAAACAAGTCGCAGACCTGTTCTAGAAGACCTTCTAAGGTTGTCTTGTCATTGATATTTTTGGGATTTACAAGTCCAAGGTAAACGCCGTAAGCTGCAGCAACACCGATTGCAGGAGCGCCTCTGACGATCATTCCAACAATTGCGTTTGCAACATCGGCTTCATTGTAGCATTTTACGATTTCTTCCTTTTGCGGAAGAACGGTCTGGTTAATGAGTTCCAGACAGTTTTCAGCTTTATTGAAGTAAACTGTTTTAATCATAAAATGCCCCCTGTTTTTTCTATATATTTAGTGTAACAGAATACTCGAAAAAGGTTATAAAATCAAGTTTGTTGATAAACGCGGCCCGATACTCGGGCCGCGGGGTTAGGGATTGGGGGTTAGGGGTTGGGGAAACAAAAAAGCAGCCTCTGGATAGAGGCTGCTTTTTATTATATGTTATATATGCTTTTAGAATCTAGAGTAGATTTCAGAATAGAAAATATTCTGGTCTTTGCAGGTTGGTCCGCCAGTAACTTCCTGGGTATCATCCTTAACCATAGAATATACCATTCTCAAACGGGTATTTGGTGAAAGTCTGTATCTGTATTCTGCAGTAACCATATCGAAATCTATCTTATGATAGCGGTTGTTTTTATTGGTTTCACTATAGAAATCATTTATATCGTCTTTATCACTCTGAACCATATCATAAGCAAGTCTGAAGCTATGTCTGTCATAGTCTTTAAGAGTGTAGCCAACCTGAAGTTTAAGATCGGAAAGATTCTTGAAACCATAACCATTTGAATTGATTACCCCACCGAAACTACTAGGACGAGCAAACATGGCAATATCTTCAAAAATGCTTTCTTTACCTTCATGCCAGCTATTAAAATCCTGACGCATAGAATAGTTGTCTTCTATTGGGCAAAAGACCTCAGCATTTGAACCATCATCAGCCATAGTATAAGCAATCTTTGCTGTTAACTGCTTCTGAGAGTCATAATTAAAGGCTACATGACCAAGCCAGCCTTTTTCATCCTTCAATTTTACAGGATCAGTACTGACAATAGATCCTGTTGATTCTGTATCAGTATAAACACCAGCTAAATCATAAGATAACTTATCATTCTTCTTAGACAGCTTCCCGGAAGAACCGAATTCCATTCTGAATTCATTAAAGCTTTCTGAAGAATAAGATCTTTCAACATGATTATCATAAAGCCCCAGATATAGCTTATGGCCATTGCAATCAGTATCTGCATTGATATTCCAGATATTATAATAATCTTTGTCAGCTTCTGAATTATACCTGTTAAAGAAACAATTAACAGTCAGGTCTACATCTCCACAGCGTTTACCATAGCTGATAGCATCCATATAGTTATTAACAATCAAGCCATGACCATGGGAATGCCAATCACGACCCAGTTTAAATTCGCCATCGAAACCGAGAAAATTCTTAACCTTCATATTGGCAATTTCAACAGAAGAAGTGCCTTTATTGGAACCGTTCCAGTCACCAGCTCCGTAAAAAGAATCCTGAATGCCATCAATAACTCTCCAGCGCGCACTCATTGATACCTTATCGTTAATGTCTGCGTCCAATTGCAAACGAAGATTAGTTCGTGTTTTATTTTCGCTAAAAGTATCATCAACATGAAGATTATGGTTGTGGACAAGAATATCACCAGAAAGCTTTACTTTTCCGAAACCATTCTTCTTTTTACCGCTATCGATTTCATCTTTGATAGTCTGAACTTCATTCTTTAATTCAGAAACATCACCTCTGAGACTGATAATACCATATTCGTCATCATCTATTCTAACGCCCATGGTTGCCAATTCATCTGCAAATTCAATGCAGATGTCCTGAACCTTTTTCATATCTTCAGGGCTAACTTCGTCTTTATGCTGTTCACAATATGCCAGACTTCTTGCAGCAATCAATGCAAATTCATAACGATTAGCTGGCTGATCACCCTTGAGTTCAGTGCTGGGATAACCTTCATAAATACCCTTAGAAGCTAATTCTTCTACAGCGGTATAAGCCCAGTGAGCCTTTGGAACATCTGGGAAACGTTCGGCCATAACAGCAGTGCTTGCACACATACAAAGAGAAAGAGCAACCAGTTTAATTACTTTATTTTTCATTTAAACTTCCTAAAAACTATAAGTATGACAACAAACTAAATTTCAAAAGTCTTTCGGAAATTGCTTAAATAAAGTTTAGCATTAAATGTTAGTTTTTAATTTTCTTTGCTTTTTATTTCTAATAATAAGAAAAACAGCCAACAAAGGGAAAATCAGTATAGGTGAAAAAACTATCAATTCCGCAATGTCGCTGGCAATGATTGCTGGTCTTGAAGCCTCAAGCTCCTTTTTATGCTCCTTATAGAAATCGCTTTCAAAATCTACACCATGAACATCACAATACAGTATACAACCTTTCGTAATATCTCCATAAGAATGATAATTGCAGGTTTTCAAACGAAGAGTAGGCTGTGGAGTAATAATCTTAGTAATCTCAGAATTCTCACCAAACAGCAATTCATTATCAATTTCACTAAAAGTTAATTCGTTTTCCTGGGCGGCTCTGTCTATAGCCTTTGAAATTCTGCGCTGGAATTTGTGACAGAAAGAATAAAGCTTTACAGGACGTCTTCCGGTTATGAACTTTATTCTATGCTGCAATTCTTCCTTTATGTTAGACCAAAGCAAGTAATCATGACTTTTAAAATCAGAAGGGTAGAGCATGGAAGCAGGTAGAGCATCTTGAATAACGTCTTCAGTTTTTTGAGAACCTGACGCCACATTCGGACCAACCGCAAAAACAAGGTTTACAGACAAACAAAAAAGAGCCAATACAACAGGAATGGCTCTTTTTTGAAAATTAAGCATCATATTACAGATTACTCAGTCTTGGGTTCTGCCATGGAAGAATCAGAATCTATAACTGTTTCCTTAGATTCTATAGGCTTATTTTCTTCATCAATAGTGTAGACAACTACTTCTTCAGGCTTTACAAGTCCAAGACGTTCTCTTGCCAGGCGTTCAATCCCTTCCGGAGTAGAAAGCATTTCAAGATTTTCCTTCAGCATGCGGTTTTCGCGTTCAAGGGCTTCTATGCGTTCACGCTGTTCTGCTTCCTGCTGCAGAAGGTTGCTTATGTCTTTATATCTGAAGGTGTAAATCAAAGACAAAGAAACACAGAAAATTATGGATAATATAAACATAATTTCTGTAGAAAATCTTATTCTTTTTCTCTTTATTGGATTGGTATCCGCCATTTTACATTCCCCAATGCAATTCAAATCGCACCCTGCGCGATTCGAACGCGCGGCCTTTTGCTCCGGAGGCAAACGCTCTATCCAGCTGGGCTAAGGGTGCCTGTCTTAGCTATCGGCTATCAGCCGAGAGTTGGTGCTTTTGTATCGTTAGAGTACAAAGTATGTTTCAATAGGCTTTAAGCTTTAAGCTTTAAGCTTAAAGCTTCCTGCTTCAAGCTTCCTGCTTCAAGCTTCCTGCTTCTAGCTTCAAACTTCAAACTTCAAGCTTCTTGCTTCTTGCTTCTAGCTTTAAGCTTCAAGCTTCTAGCTTATTCTTCAGCCAGGAGACGTTCCTGAACACGCTTGGCTATGCTTTCAGTAGCTTCAGCAGCACCCTTCTTACCAGAAAGAATAGTTTCAATTTCCGGGTTGACGATGTCTTCAAGAAGACCAAAGTCCTTGATTACAGGGTTTGGAGCAGCAGACTTCATCTGATTCAAGAATGCCATCTGATGCTGGTCTTCAAACTTTACAAGGTCATAAGCGCCAAGATTGATTGGAAGCTGATTCAGCTTAGTGCACCATTCAACCTGGTTCTGAGCATTTGTAAAATAAGTAAGGAAGCTATAGGAAGCTTTCTGGCGTTCAAGAGGCTTATCGTTGAAAATAACAACGTCAGTACCACCAACGTTAGAAGAGGTTCCAGCATCACCACCAGGAATCATACCGATACCGAAATCAAGCTTAAGGTCATCCTTGAAACGCTTCAGATTCCACGGACCCATGAGAATCATAGCATACTTGCCATTAACAAAGCCCTGTTCTGGTGTAATGGCACCTGGTCTCCAACCACCGGCTTCAATACCGTTCTTATGGAGATCAGCAAGCATTGTAAGAGCCTTATTGTTAGCTTCAGTATTCATTACACACTTATTGCCGTCAATAATCTTTCCGCCATAAGTGTTAAGAATTGCAAGATTCCACCACAGAGTGTTCATAACAGCAAATGGTTCTCTGCCCTTATCAGCCTGTTTGAACTGCTTTGCGAATTCTGCAAATTCACCCCAGGTTTTTGGAATGATTCTGTCAGCTTCTTCAACAGTGTATTCAGAATCCTGTGGGATTATACCAAGTTCCTTGAAAATGCTTCTATTATAGAACAAAGCAACACAGTTACTCTGGTCTGGAAGACCATAATACTTGTTGTCTACACAGCAGGCATTGAGAGGAGCCTGTAAATACTGGTTTCTGATAGCGTCAAAGCCAAGAGTTCCAAGGTCTACAACAGAATTCTTTCTAGCAAGTTCACAAACGAATGACCAGTCAACACGGGCCATATCTGGACCCTGACCAACAGTGAGAGCTGTTCTGATTTTTGGCTTGTGACCTTCGAAAGGAATGCGAACAGGTCTAACAGTATAGCTTGCGTTCTGGGCTTCCCATTCACCGATAACCTTGCGAAGAATAGCTTCTTCGTCATCACCGTAGGTATGCCAGAAGGTAAGAATGGTCTTGCCATCTGGAGAAACACTCATACTTGAGGAAGAACCCCAGCCATACCAGCAGAGTACTGCATATGCGATAATTACTAATACTACACAGACTTTTTCTTTCATGACTAGCCTCCCTTATTCCTTTACTGCACCAGCAGTCATACCTTCGATAAAGTAGCGCTGAGCAAACAGGAACAATACAGCGATTGGAACGATTGAGAAGCAGGAAGCTGACATAATCAGACCAAGTTCAGAAGTATACTGTCCTCTGAAGAGAGCAAGACCTACTGGCAATGTTACACTCAATGGGTTTTCAAAGTCTGTAACAATGAGCTGCCACAGGAAGTTAGACCAGTTAGAGAGGAAGGTCAACAAGAAAAGAGTAAGAATGATAGGCAGTGACAATGGAATAATTACAATGCGGAAAACCTGCCATTCGGAAGCACCGTCAATCTGTGCTGCTTCAAGGAGGGAATCAGGGATTGTATCCATAAACTGCTTAAGCATGAAAATGCCGAATACAGAGGCCAGGTGAGGCAGGAACATCGCCCACTTGGTTCCGAACAACCCCATCTTGCAGATCATAAAGAACTGAGGAACCATGAACATCATACCAGGAATCATCATGGACATGAGCAATACCTTGAAAATCTGCTGCTTGTAGGGCAGGTTTTTCTTTGAGAAAACGTAAGCGCCCATGGAAGCGAAGAGGGTTACAAGGAATGCGGCTGTTGTAGAAACAAGCAGACTGTTCATGAAGTAGGTTCCGAAGTGCTTCTTGCTTTCGATTGGGTCTACAGACTTCATTGCAAGAGCCTTGTTGTCAACCTTAAGAACTCTTCTGAAGTTGTTAAGGGTTGGAGAAGTCGGAACGATATCAAATGGATTTGATTCGTTGATTACAAGTTCCTGACCAGAAGGCTTGAATGCTGTGCAAAGCATCCAGAAGAATGGGAAGAGAACACAGCAGACACCGGCAGTCAGGCATTCGTAAATCAGCATTTTCTTAACGAATACTGGTCTGTCAGCAACCTTGGTTTCTGTATATTTCTTAACAAGGAACAAAGTAGCAGCGATTGTGAAGGCCAATGCCAGGCCTTTATAGAGACCACTGATCTTTTCAAGGAAGAGTGCCGGAGATTTAAGTCCTCTGACAGCAAGGTAAGCATTTGAAAAAGCGTTAATAAATGCTAATTCATCTGGCTTATCAGTGCTGAGACCCTTTTCCTTGGAAATGCTCTTACCAAGAGCAACATACTTTTCAATTGTTTCATAAACACCGACAACATTGCCTGATTTCTTGTTTGCTTCAAGTTTTGCCTTGAGGTCATCAATCTTAACGGTGTTTTCCTTAGACATGCCAAGCTTTGCGGCAGAAGCTTCAAAGGTATTGGCAATATAATCGCCGCAAGCCAGTATTTTTGCTGCTGATTCAGTTTCTTCTGTTTCAGTTGCGGTGAAGGAAGCGATGACCATGGCACCAAACTTGAAGAGTTGGCCGGAAATGGCAAAGGTCATGGTAATCATGATTGCCAACAAAACGATAAATGCAAGTGTTCTAACTATTGGATTCTTCATTACTTAGCACCTGCTTTCTTGTTTGCGAGCTTCTGCTGAATAAATGTGATAGCAAGAGTGATAATCAGCATAATGTAGGAGATAGCTGCAGCATAACCGTAGTTACCAGCGTCAAACTGCTTATACAGATAGTAACCGGCAACAGAGGTTGAACCAACTGCTTCGCCACCGATAACAACCTGCGGACCGCCGGCTGTCATTGCGTATATTTCAGTAAAAGCGTTCAGAGAACCAATAATACCAGTAATAACCATAAAGAAAATTATAGGCTTCAGCAGTGGAACAGTAATCATATAGAACTTCTGCCACTCAGTGGCACCGTCTATATCTGCTGCTTCATAAACGTCTGCGGGAATGTTCTGGAGGGCTGCCAGGAACAATACCATACCGAAACCGGCACCTTTCAGTGTCATTGCGAAAATAACAGCTAAGAGAGCGGTATACGGGCTGCCTAATAAACCTGTGGTATTGAAGAAGTTGTTTTCACTAAGGAAATAAGTGCTAAGCTGAGCAAGAACACCGTATTTCGGAGCATAAATCAAAGCCCAGATAACACCAACAACTAACATATCAAGGATGTTTGGCAGGAAGAATGCGCTTCTGAAGAAACTCTTTCCGAAGAGCTTGTTATCAAGAAGAAGAGCAAGAGCTAACGAAACAATTATTCCTGAAGGAATGCTAAACAGTGCATAAAAGAAGGTTACGCACAAAGAAGACCAGAATTGCCAGTCAGTGATAATTCGCTGATAGTTGGCAAGACCTACGAACTTCATGTTAGCAAGACTGAAGTCTGTTGGAGCTCCTAAGAAGCTCAGATAAAAGGAATAAAAGATTGGGAAAACCAAAAATACCAGGAACAAGATCATGAATGGTGACAAAAACCATGATGATACGATTGTATCCTTTGTAGTTCGAATAGCCAAAACAAGCCCTCCTGTTTCTGCCTATAAATAAAAAGCGATAATTTAACCTTTAGATTTTACCACAACCCAAATACTTAGGCAATTTTTTAGAAACCCCCGTGTTAATTCAAAATGCAAAAGGAATACTGCACAGCATCTGTTCGGGCACTGACACGGCAGCATCAAAACCTTTTCAACCAAAAACTATGCTTTCAACAATACTGTAATAACCATGGGCGAATATCCGGCAGAGATGATAGTCTGCAGATCAAACTTAGTCAAAATATCATCTACATTAACCTTCTGTCCCAATTTTACCTGCGGTTCAAATCCCTTTCCTTTAAGATTAACAGTGTCAATGCCCACATGAATCAATACATGCTCGCCTGCTTCTGTGCATATAGTTATAGCATGAAGAGTTTCTGCAATATTTTCTATCACGCCGCTTACGGGAGCATAAGCAACCCCATTATCCGGGTAAACGCCAAAACATTTTCCAAGAACACCTTGAGAAAAAGCCTTATCAGGTATTTCTTCCATGGGAATAAGTATACCGTCGGCCGGTGCTACAACTGTCTTTTCCGAAATTATATCCGTTTTTTTACTTTTAGTGGTTTCTGCTTTATATGCGGCTTCCCTTACAGAAGGCATTTTAACCGGGGAAACAGAAAGAGTGTCTATTCCTGCGTCTAGTAAGTCCGATATCATTTCTAAGTCTGCAGCAAGCTCACCACAGACCGAAATAGTTATATTATTTCTATGAGCATTGTCGGCCGCCATTTTTATAAGCCGTAAAACAGCTTTACTGTGAGGCTCATAATATTCTTCGAGTCCTGTGCTCTCACGGTCTAGTGCTAACGTATACTGAGTCAAATCATTTGTTCCAACAGAAAAGAAATCAACATGCTTAGCCAATTCATCACTTATCAGTGCTGCAGCAGGGGTTTCAATCATGATTCCTATAGGCGGAAGATTGTATTCGATATTTTGGGCATTAAGCTCTTCTGATGTTTCTGCTACAAGTTTCTTAGCATTTAGAACTTCACGCAAGCCAGAAATCATAGGAAACATTATTTTTACATTACCGAAAACTGCTGCTCTTAATATTGCCCTTAACTGTATTTTAAACAGGTCTTTGCGTTTTAAACTGAGTCTGAGACCACGCAAACCAAGAGAAGGATTAGTTTCTTTTTCCAGAGAAATACATTCTGTTGTTTTATCTGAGCCTATATCCATTGTTCTTATAACAACTTCTCTGTTGCCCATGGTTTCAAGAACCTGCTTATAGGCCATGAACTGTTCTTCTTCAGATGGACATGAGTTTCTATTCATAAAAAGAAACTCTGTTCTAAACAGACCAACCCCATCTGCAGCATATTTTTGAAGCATTGGTATATCTGCCGGACTTGCAATATTCGCATATATTTTCACGTGAGTATCTGGTTTTTCTGCATTTAATGCTTCAGACTGCCTTATTTTAAAAAGCCTTGACGCTTCTTCTGCTTCTTTTATGGTTTCAGCATCAGGCGAAAGCACAAGCCCCCCTTTGTCACCATCTATGACGAGAGTATCGCCATCATGAAAAGAGGAAATATCCAGATTTTCATCAAATAAATACGGAATTCCATTGTTTCCTGCTATTATAGCCGCATGAGCTGTTGCCGAACCCTTTACAGCCACAAAGCCTAACGCCAGATTCGGAAGCAGACTAGCAACATCTGCGGGGCTCAATTCTTCTGAGAGTATTATTGAAGGTGCCTCCGGCAATTTCTTCTTATTACAGGTTAAAATTTCGGAAAGCCTGTCTGCCACGCCCTTTATATCACCAGCGCGCGCTTTTAAATATTCATCAGATAGATTTTCTAATTCAGCTGCCAGTTCAACGGCCGCTTTTTGCACCGCAAAAGCCGCTGTATTTCTGTTTTCTTTAATATATTTTTCAACATTTTTTTTATAGCTTTCATCATTTGCAATCTGCAAAACAGAAAGAATTATCTTACGATTACTGGTCCCAGTTTTATCAGCATCAGCTTCAATGCTGGTTTTTAATTTTTCCAAAGCCTTATCGAAAGCGATAATCTCTGCGGCAGTATCTTCTGCAAACTCTTTGATTTCAGCGTCTGTCTTTCTTAAGACAAACACAGGGCCTACAGCAATTCCTGGAGCACCTTTTTTCATTGATATCATATTTGTAACCATAATTTACATCCTGCTTTCCAAGAATCTGCTGATTGCTTCAAGAGCCTTTTCTGCATCTGAGCCATTTACAGAAACAGTTATTTCTGTGCCTTTCACAATACCTAGTTTCATCAGTCCAATCATACTGCTAGCCGAAGTTTCCCTGCCATTTGCCTGTATAATTATTTTTGAGGAAAACTGTCTGGCAAGCTCTGCCAGTTCACCCGCTGGTCTGGCATGCATACCAACCGGGTCTTTAATAATGTGTCTGAAAGGCTTAATTTCTTTATTTAAGGAAACAGGTTCGCCATGTTTTATTCTTCTTCCAGCTGGAAGTAATGCTTTTTCTGATTTTGTCTGTAACACAGGAGTCTGTTCTTCTTTCAAAATAATCATCGACTCATCTACAAAAAGCTTTGTAAGGACATAACCACCGATATAACTAATCAACAGGCCTATTCCATAAAAAACCATTCCTTTTACAGCACCGTTAGGACCTGCCGTCATTACCGGAAATCCTAACAGACCTGACGGACCCCAGACTGTTGCAGCAACCTGGAATATCATTACAAAAGCTCCGCCAAAGCCTGCTCCGATACCAGCAGAAACAAACGGTCTGCCCAAAGGCAGGGTTACACCATAAATCAACGGTTCGCCTATTCCCAAAAAACCAGCCGGCAAAGCACCTTTTATGACCTGACAAAGCTTGAAATTACCGACTCGTTTGGCAATAACATAAATTGCTATGGCAGCACCTACCTGACCAGCTCCTGCCATAGCCAAAGCCGGATAAAGAGTTACATACCCGAAAGTCTGAAGCTGCACAGAATACAGTGCCACAAGCCCATGATGCATGCCCATGGCAACCATTGGCAGAAAAAGCGCTGTGCTGATAAAACCCGCAAGTATTCTTACAATAACATGTTCGGACATGCAAAGCATACTTATTCCATCACAGATCCAAGATGACAAGAGCCCGGTAAGTGGCATAATCAGAAGAACATACGGGAACACAACAAAAAACAAAGAAAGCAGCGGTGTAAATATTATATCAAGATTTTCCGGAATACGTTTTCTGACAGCGGTTTCAACCTTTGCCAGCAGCCACACACCTAATAATGCGGCAAGAACACCACCTCGACCGGAGCGTAAAATTGAGTTGAGAGCGACATTATTGTCATACCAGCCTAAAAGCTTAGAAATATCGTCGATGCCACCCAAAATGGTAATCATTCCAAGCATACCACCGAGAACAGGTGTGGCACCAAATTTTTCGGCAGCCCGGTAACCAGCCCATGCACTTAAATAGGCGAGCAGACATTGATTGATAATCTTTAAAAAATTAAATATGAGCGCCCAGCCGAATATTTTATTATAATCAGTTATGCAGCCAGATATTAAAGAGCTTAAGCCAGCACAGATCCCAGCAGCAATTATTCCTGGCAGTAAAGGAACGAAAATCTCACCTATCGTTTTAAGGGAATCTTTTAACCGACTGCTCTTCTGACCGGATTTCTGCTTTGCCTTATTAGTCTTCCAGTCATTATCAAGGGAAAGGGTTCTCAAGTCTTTCTGTAACCCAGTGCCTTTGTGCTCGTTATAAGCATCAGCATATTTTTTGCATTTACCTGGTCCAACAACAATCTCAACATAACCGCATTTGTCATGAACAATACCGAGAACACCATCAATGTTTTTCAGAGCATCATCATTGATAAGCACATCGTCTTTAACCGCTATACGGACACGCGTCATGCAGTTTGTTACATTTATTACATTCTGCTCGCCACCTGTTTTTTCTATAAGCGCAAGCATCTTTTCTAAGTCTGACATTTATTATCTCTTGCTAAAATTTTATTTCATACTATACAAAAAACATTTTATTAGCAAGATAAGAAATATTGCTTTCTACGTTGTGAAAATAAAATAGGAACAACTTATGTCTCAAGCAACAGTTCTACTTCAAATATAAATGAAATATTATTTTCTAATCAGTTACATAAAATATAGCAAGTGGCTCTGGCTTGTCCTTGTTTTTTCAATATACCATATTGAATTAAATCGTTAATATCGTTTATAGATGTATCTTGTGAGCATTTACATATTTTTGCCCATTTAGTTGAAGTTAGTTTACCTTCAAAACCATCAAAGAGCATATTTATTATTTTCTTTTGTCGTTCATTCAAATTTAAATGATTATTTCTCTGCCAAAATTGTGTTTTTGACAGTATGTTATCGAATATTAGACTAGAATTTTCTATAGCTGCGTTTAAAGTTTTGAGGAACCACAAAAGCCAATTTGTTATATCTAAGCTTCCTTTTTGGGTTTCTTCAAGAACTTTGTAGTATTCTTTACGCTTTTTCTTTATTTCGGCAGACATAGAATAAAATCTCATCGGGCAATCATCGCTTCTTGCTAAAAGCATATCTGTAATTATTCTAGCCAATCTACCGTTTCCATCGTCAAAAGGATGAAGTATAACAAACCATAAATGGCTTATTGCAGCTTTTATTATATTATCGGATTCATTATATGTATTTACATATTTTAAAAATCTATTCATTTCTTTTTCTAATATAGAAGCTGGTGGAGCTTCATAATGAACTTTTTCAAACCCGTAAATTCCCGAAACAACCTGCATAGGACCTAGTTTATCGGTTCTATATTTACCTATTTCTATTTTATACATTCCACTGTAACCAGTTGGAAACATAGCAGCCTGCCAACCAATTAATCTTTCTTTTGTTAGGCTAGATTTGTAGTTTTTCATTGCGTCTAAGGTTGCTTCAACTATTCCGTCGATATCTCTAGGAATATTTATGTCACCAGCTGTTTCTAAGCCAAGTTTTCTTGAAATAGATGACCTTACTTGTTCAAGATTCAGTTTCTCACCTTCTATTTCAGACGAAGTTAAGATTGTCTGGGTGACGCTAGTAAGCATTGCCTGATTTTGACTGTCAAAACCGACCATTTTCATTTTACCTATTATTTCGCCCTGTAATTGTTTTATTTTCAACAATATTGGAAAAATGGAATCATTGCTCCAATAAAAGTTAGGCCAGTTACGATTTTGATATATGTATTTCATTTTTATCTCCGAAGATTATTCGTATATTTTAGCATTTAATCTCCGAATTTACAATAAAACGAAAAAACAACTACAATCAAAGTTAACCCTAGATAGTATAATCGTTCCAGAAAAAATATATTGCTTTCTACGTTGTGAAAATAAAATAGACGAATTAAGACGTAATGCATTTTTGCTTTATCCATATATTCAGAATAAAACTATTTCACACGG
>JAZUDR010000066.1:0-21504 GCA_045639725.1 Candidatus Avigastranaerophilus sp.
CTGTCTAAAAACTATCAAATTGCCAAAATACAAACTAACGGTGATTGGTAAAAAGCTAGAAATAGCACGGATTACCCAGCCCCCAACCCCCAATCCCGAACCCCGCTGTCTGAGTATTCAGACAGCCTCCGTAAAGGGGGGTAGGGGGGATTTCCTCATACCGCACGAATAAATCATAAAGGAGTAAACCTTGAATACACAGGAAATAGTTACGAAGTTATGGAATCTCTGTAATGTTCTACGCGACGATGGCATAACCTACCATCAATACGTAACAGAACTTACATACATTCTTTTTTTGAAAATGGCCAAGGAAACTGGTGCTGAAGAGCATATTCCAGAAGACTACCGCTGGGATGCCCTTAAATCCAAAAGCGGCATTGAACTGAAAAAGTTCTATGTAGACCTTCTTAAATACCTTGGTGAAAACTGCACTGGCAGAGTCAGAGAAATATATCAGGGGTCTTCCACTAATATTGACGAACCTAAGAACCTTGAAAAAATCATTACAACTATTGATAGCTTAGACTGGTTCTCAGCCCGTGAAGAAGGTCTTGGTAACCTCTACGAAGGACTTTTAGAAAAGAACGCTAACGAAAAGAAATCAGGTGCCGGCCAGTATTTTACACCACGTGTTCTTATTGATGTTATGACACGCCTCATAAAACCTCAGCCCGGGGAAAAATGTAACGACCCTGCCTGCGGAACCTTCGGTTTTATGATTGCCGCCCGTCAGTATGTAGCTTCACAGACTGATGATTTCTTTGATCTTGATGCTGATACCGCTGATTTTGAAAGGAAACAGGCTTTCACAGGTGTTGAACTTGTTCACGATACACACCGCCTTGCACTGATGAACGCCATGCTTCACGATATTGATGGCAGGATTACTCTTGGCGATACTCTTTCAAGCATGGGTCAGAGCATGAAGGGTTATGATGTTGTTCTGACTAATCCGCCTTTTGGCACCAAGAAAGGTGGGGAACGTGCAACCCGTGATGACTTCACTTTCCCGACCAGCAATAAGCAGCTCAACTTTCTTCAGCATATTTATAGAAGCCTGAAGGCTGATGGAAAGGCCCGTGCGGCTGTTGTTCTGCCTGACAATGTTCTTTTTGCTGATGGTGACGGTGAAAGCATACGCGTTGACCTTATGGATAAGTGCAATCTACACACAATTCTGCGTCTGCCTACAGGTATTTTTTATGCTCAGGGCGTAAAGACAAATGTTCTTTTCTTCAACCGTGAAACCACTGATAAAGGCAATACCAAAGGCGTATGGTTCTATGATTTAAGAACAAATATGCCAAGCTTTGGTAAGACTAATCCTTTGAAATCAGAACATTTTGCTGGTTTCGAGGCTGCTTATGAAGCAAAAGACCGTGCATCTGTCAAAGACGAACGCTGGAATTACTTCACTCGTGAAGCCATTGCGGAAAAAGGCAACAGTCTTGACCTCGGGCTCATCAGAGACGAATCAATTGTTGATTATGAAGACCTACCCGATCCTGCAGAAAGCGCAGAAGAAGCTATCAGCCTTCTTGAAGAAGCAGTAGACCTCCTTAAAGGCGTGGTCAAGGAACTGACTGATTAACTTTTTGCTTTTGGCTGTTAGCTATTGGCTATTGGCCGAAAGGAAACAATTCAACAGACACTGTCTGTTAAATTAATGCGTATATTTTATAAAATTTATAGTAATGACCAAATTGGGGAAACAGTGTTTCCCCAATTGAATGAAGAGAAAAACAATATTACAATACTGTTTTGGCATTACCTTTATGGGGATGTTTTTCGGCGTAATTTAGAAGCTTATCGTTGAATTCTTCTGAGGACATATTATCAAAATAGCCTTTTTGCCACTTTGTGTAATCTAATTGCTCACGAATTATAGTAGCAATAAATTTTTCAGCATTAATAACGCCTAATTTATCTGTTAAACATTCCATCCCGGATTTTAATATTTCTGCCGTAGATAAATCTAAGCTCATAATATGAAATCCTCCATATCTTTTACAAAATCAATAGGATTAACAATCTTCATACTCTTTGTCTGATATTTCAACAATCTTTTATCTGTCGTCAAAAAGTAATCACATTTAGCTAATAATGCACAGGCTATGTGGCAGGCATCTTTATGTTTGATACCAGTTTCTTCAATAGTTTTAGCAATAGCAATTATATCATTATGATTTTGTGAACTGACATAAATAGTTTCGTTTTCACAAATGAATTTACTTATTGCAGTCTTTCTCATTCCGAAAGGATTCTCGCTATTTTCAAATTCAAGAACATATGAAGTGACTAGTTGAAGCTTATTTTTCTTTATTAAATCCTGAATAAATAATTTTGCTTGGCTTTCTAGTGCAATTGTTATAAAAGATTGATTATCATAAGGTCTATTATAGCAACAGTTATCTAGATAAATCAGCATTTTTCCACCTCGCATATAAATTATACTAGCATTTAGTTGTTTTTACATCAATAATTCATACTGTAGTCAAACCTGAATACTTTTTAAAAGCATTCGAAGGAAGTAAGCAAATATGCTATAATAAGATGAATTGAAGCTGGAGGCTAGCCAATGAAAAAAACTAATACAAAAGAAAACAACGAAATCATAGAAATACCTGCAGAAGAAGCACCTTACGCTTTGCCCGACGGTTGGAGGTGGGTGAGGTTAGAGCAAATTTCAGAAATTATAATGGGACAATCACCTTCGGGAGATTCAACTACAGATGACCCATCTTTTTTACCTTTAATCGGTGGCGCAGCGGATATGGGAGCGGTATATCCTAAAATTTCAAGATATACTAAAATACCTACAAAGATATCTAAAAAAGATGATTTGATTTTGTGTGTCAGAGCTACACTAGGTAGACCTATATTTTCAGATGGTGAATATTGTCTTGGTCGCGGTGTTGCTGCTGTAAGATCAAATTTATTAGTAAAAGAATATTTGAGATATTTTTTTATTAGTTTCGAACAATATTTTTATGATAATGCAACAGGTAGTACATTTGCTCAAATAAGTAGTGAAATATTAAAAAAAATGCCTATTCCTCTGCCACAGCTGGAAACCCAGAAGCGCATTGTAGACCGCATAGAATCTTTATTCGCAAAGCTTGACGAAGCCAAGGAAAAGGCTCAGACTGCCCTGGATACCTTCGAACTTCGCAAGTCCGCCATTCTTCATAAAGCCTTCACCGGCGAACTCACCGCCCAGTGGAGACAGGAGCATGGTATTGGGCTAGATAGTTGGGAAGAAACCAAACTGGAAAAAGGAATTAAGCTTTTATCAGGTCAAGACTTTAAGCCATCACAATATAATGATACAAATGACGGATTGCCGTATATTACTGGTGCTAGTAATTTCGATGAAGACCATGTAATTATTAATAGATGGACACCATCTCCATCAGTTATTGCTCAAAAGGATGATGTGTTAGTGGTTTGCAAAGGATCTGGTTACGGAAAGACCATTATTGCAGACTTTGATAAAGCTCATATCGCAAGACAAATAATGGCAATACGTGTAAATGGTCGTGTTTTAAATAGATTTGTTTTCTATTATTTGCAATCAGAGTATGAATATCTAAGAAATAGTGGTCAAGGTTTGATTCCTGGTATTGCTAGAAACATTATCTTGAGCATGCCGATTTCTATACCACCTATTGAGGAACAGGATGAGATTGTAAAAATAATAGAAAGAGTTTTTTCAAGAGAACAGCAAGCCAAAGAAGCAGCAGAAGCTGTCATCGAGAAAATCGACCTGATGAAGAAATCTATCCTGGCCCGTGCCTTCCGCGGCGAACTATGAAACTCTAATCACTAAAAATGTAGAATTCTACACTTTTAGTGATTAGAGTTTCTTGTTTTATAATCTATGAACTATATTTTCATACGACTTTTTAATTTGATGCCGTTATGAGTTTTTGTATGATGATAATTGGAGTTTCTTGCATTACTGGTGTAATAAATTTATAATTTATTTATGAACTTGGAAGACAAAAATTTATTGGAATTGTTGGATTTATATAGAAATCTAGGCATTGATAAACAGATAGATAGCGATAAATTCTATCTATATTCTATTATTACTCATTCAACAGCTATTGAAGGGTCTACTGTTACCGAAATAGAAAACCAACTTCTCTTTGATGAGGGAATATCAGCACCAGGAAGGACAATCATTGAACAAATGATGAACTTAGATCTTAAAGCTGCATATGAGTATGGTTATTCATTTGCTAAAAGCCACAAAGACTATTCGGTTGAAAGTTTAAAATATCTGGCCTCTAAGGTTATGAATAGAACTGGTGAAGAATATACAACAGCCATTGGGAATTTCTCTACTGCAAAAGGTGATTTAAGGCTCGTTAATGTTACCGCTGGATTTGGAGGGCGTTCTTATATGAATTATACAAAAGTGCCTTCTAAATTGAATGACTTTTGCAAAGAATTAAACTATAGACGAAAAAACATAATTCCCAAAAACGTAATGGATATTTATAAACTTAGCTTTTGGGCACACTACGAATTAGTTACTATACATCCATGGTCAGATGGAAACGGTAGAACAAGCCGTCTTGTAATGAATATGATTCAGAGAGAATTTAATGTTTTGCCAATGAAAGTTTTAAAAGAAGATAAGGCAGAATATATAGAAGCATTGGTTGAATCTAGAGAAAAAGAGAACTTAGATGTATTTATAGATACCATGTTGGAAATGCATATCCGAAACATAAGTGCAGAAATACACGAATTCATTGAAAGCCAGAAGGAATCGCCGGAATCAAGATATTTTACTGGTGATAAATCGGCGATAAAATCAAAAATCGGCGATAAAAAACAGGCGATAATCAATTATTTTAACAAAAATAAATGTGCTAAGGCTTCTGAAATAGCTAATTTTATCAAACTAAGCCCATCAAGAACCAGAGATTATCTGGCAGAACTGGTAAAAGAAGGCTATTTGCACACTGAAGGTGCAAATAAAAATAGAATTTATATTTGGTGCAAGTTTTAATTTTGTTATTGAAATATAAATTTTAATTTTGCCAATAAAGCTTCCGCGGCGAATTATGAAGTGCTAATCACTAAAAATGTAGAATTCTACACTTTGGGGGATTAGAAAATTATTTTATGAAATTTAGTAAAAATTCTGTTATTCCAATTAGTGTAAAACCGTTTTCGTCACGGCATTCTTTTATGGGTTTATTAACAATGATTATTTTTTGAATCTGGTCATTTAACAGAAAATAAGGGCGAATTTCCCGGGCTTTTGTTTTTGTATTGCTAATGTCGTTGGAGACCTGAATGTAATACATTCGTTTCCCCTTAGTAGCATAGAAATCAATTTCATTTGTTTTTCTAATTGATTTACCTTCGTTATTTTTTTCAATGGAATCAAAGGAACCAACATTTACAGAGTAGCCATTATAGCATAGTTCGTTATAAACAATGTTTTCGAGCATTTGCCCTTCGTCACTGAATGCGAAATTCAAACGTGCGTTCCTGAGGCCGGTATCAATAAAATAATATTTTCTCTGAGCACCTATTTCTGACCTGCCTTTAAGGTCGTAACGTCTTGCTTCACGCAGTAAGAAAGCATCAATGAACATATTGATATATTTTTCAACTGTTGCTTTATCTATTTTTTCGTGTTTAACGCTTTTGTAGGTATTGGCTATTTTTTCTGCATTAAGAAGCTCGCCCGTCTGGGTGCTGATGATGTTGCAAAGTTCATCCAGAGATTCGCTTTTACGTAAGTTATTACGTTCTACTATGTCTCGGAAATAAGTGGTTTCAAATAGACTCTTTAAGTATTCTTTTTTGTCTTCAATACTTTTTATTACAGCTAAGGGCATGCCCCCGAATAACATATAGTCATAAATAGCTTCTGATGCACTGCCTCCTGCATAGCCATAATATTCTTCAAAGGATAATGGGGCTAATTTTATTATTGATGCTTTGTCTCTGAATTCAGTTACTATATCAGTTGAAAGCATTTTAGAGTTTGAACCGGTAACGTATAGGTCAATATTCTTTTCTCGTGACAATCCAAGAACTACGTCAACAAACGATATGACTTCCGGGGCGCCTTGCGGGGCCAATATATGTTTTCCACCGGTTAATTCTGGATTTATTATGGAGAAAACTTTTTGTATTTCATCTAAGAAAATATAGCAGCCTTTTTTATTTCTGCAGAATTTACGAACAAATTTTGATAATTCTAATGGATCTCGATACTTTGCATTTCTGACATCGTCAAGCTCAAGGATGAGAATAGAGTTTTCTTTTACTCCGTTTTCCAGCAGATAGTTCTTGTATATTTCCTTTAGCAGAAAAGATTTCCCACAACGTCTAATTCCAGTGATAACCTTCGGAAAACCATTGTTTTTTTCTTTTACCAATTGATTTAAGTATTTAGGTCGTAGAATCATGAATAATCCTCTGAGGGTAACTTTATAGCCATTTTTGATTATAGCACTTATATTAAATCTAATCACTAAAAATGTAGAATTCTACACTTTTAGGGATTAGTTTTTGTCTGCGTTTGGCAATAGGCTAATTCCAGGCCCAAAAGAAGAATTAATGTCTTCTTATAAAATCTATAAACTTACCAAATGCGAACATGGATTTTATAAAAAGAATTAAGGAAATGAAAGCTGCCAGAATAAGAATGGCTAGCAGTGTCATTCCGTTGCCTGCATTAAAACCTTATCTTATGAGAGTCAGATATGGCTTTGGTTTATTTTCCAGATTAAGTATAAGGGCAAACTGAGTGTGTTAACACTTTCACATTTATTGACGGCAATGTTTTTTAGAGAGAGCTTATAGTCTTTTGTGACTTTAAATTTTTTACAGAAGTTTGTATAACTCTTAGCCTGTGTATATACCCAAATTGCGTTTTTCATATGACTTTTGTTAAGATTATAACATTATTCATAGGACTTTTGTAGAATTAATTGCAATATTTATATGACTTTTGCAAAATTAGAGCAGTTGTGTGATGAAGATTATGCGTTGGGTGATGACACTAGTTCTCTTAGGTATTCTTCAATATTTTTATAACAAATACCATCGAGTATTATTGTTTGGCCACTGTAAATAACTGATTTGCTGATTATGTGCCCATATCTGTATTCTGTTTCAGAACATTTTTTGATATCTTGTAAGTGGTGTGCTTGCGCAATAACGGCTTTATCGCTATGTTTTATCTCGTAAATACGACAGGTGCTTTCATCCGGGTTTGCTACCACCATGTCAAATTCTCCGATTGGAAACTGTAGCTTGAATACATCAGACTCAGGGTGTGCAAGCTTAGTTTCAAGCAAGATGAGGTCTTCAAACATTCTTCCCTTTATTTCATTTAAGATGCGGTCCTGGATAAATTTTCGTTGTTTAGCAGAATATTGTCTGAAGATGTCATTCTGTAAAAGAGCGTATATCAATGCACGTGCCTGGGTGTAACGTAGCCCCGGCTGAGTAAAAACAGTTCTGTATTCAACGGCATTGTAATCTGAAGTGCTTCGTAGTTCTACATCAAAAGTCAGGTCCAATAAATCCAGATATTCTTTGATTTCTCTGGCATGGATTTCTGTGATGTCTATGGAAAGCTGTTCCCGGTTTTTTATTTCAAGCAATTCCATGAGTCTGGTAATTACTTCATCAAGATTTACATTATCAAGTGAAGCTGCCAGGTCAGTCTTTCTTAGATTGTTCGCAGAAAGTGCCAAATCATTAGACTTAAAGCTTTTCGTCAGAACATTCAGAGTAAATCTGTGATTTATGTCTTCAACGACTCTATTGATTACGTTAGTAAGCTCATTTGCTTCATAAAGCTCACGCAAATGTCTAAAATGTCCTTCATGTTCGTAGTGCTTCAAGGAATGTTGTATGTTTCTGGCAATCGCTGAGTCTACGTATTCGGTAGTTTTCTTTGCCGATGAAAAGATGCCGTTAGTGGAATTATAATCAATACCACCCATGCTCATTGTTCCGCCAAATTTGATGTATTCGTCTACACCATGACGGTTAAGCACTTCTTCAAATTCTCTGTATGGTATGAAAGTCGTATGAACAAAAAAACAGCGGTCATAAAGCTGCTCGTCTTCTGTAAATCTGAACCCTAATGAGTCTGTTCCCGAAAGAACTATTTTCATGCCGGAAGTTGCGAACACGTCAGAAAACAAAGCTGCGCCTTGAATGAAATCTTCCAGCAGAGTAACTTCATCGATAAATATATAGCGGTAGCCGCTGGTTTCCAGCTTCTTGAGGTCATCGTTCAGACCACTCAGAGTGTTGCCTGCGCAAACTTGTATAAAGGCAGTTCTCGTCAGATCTTCGTCAGACATTTCAAGTAGCAGTTGCCTTATAAGAGTTGTTTTGCCTGTGCGCCTCAGCCCATAAAGGATCAATACCTTATCTGTGGTGTTGCCATAAATGTAGTTACTTATTTTTTCGAAGCAGAGTCGCTTTTTCCAATTCCTGACAGGTTCGGCGAATTTTCGCAAATGCAAGCCTAGCCGCATATTGGTTGAGCTTTTGCTTGATACAGCATTGTAGGGAACTACGTCTTCCCGCATTTCAAAGTTGTTTAAAACAGGGGCTTGAAGTTGAGTCTCTAACTGCTTACGTAGCTGAATCTGGGAGCTAAGCAAACTTAATTCTGGGTCTTTAACCACTCTGGAATGTTGCTTGCCATTCTCGCGCCACTGATAATAAGCATATTGCTTGCCATTGATGGTTTTATAGCTTATTCCACCTTTTGGAAGCTCCTTAATTTTTTCTGCCAGCTGTGCCTTGTTCATAACTTGGCCTCTTTAACTTTATTTTAACTTTATTTTAACTTCGATGCTAAAATCTGTCAACAGCCTTCCGCGGCGAACTATGAAACTCTAATCACTAAAAATGTAGAATTCTACACTCTAATCTCTAATTCTCTGTACTCTTATTCCTTCCATACCTCTTGCCCATTAGATGTATTTTATGCTAAATATGTAAGACTTTGGAGGGAACAGATATGCTTATAGATGAAATAGAAGTTCAGGGCGCTTCGCTGTCATATAAATGTTTGAATTTGCAGGTTGAAGATATCGAAGAAACCTTTAAAACTTTGATGGAAAAAGGTGATGAATTCAATCCGGAAACGGGCGTTAATGGCTTCCATGACTGTGATTGCGATAAAGGAGTTATCAGAGGCTTTTATACAATTCTGAAGAACTTTGAAGTTGAACATTATGTCGATGGTTTTACCACTAAGGAAAACTTCGTTCGTCTAGAGCACTGTGAATTTATTATTACTCCTGAACGTATTTATGTTTTTGGACAATCTACCCCTGCAAAGATACTGGAAACGGCTCTATCTGCCGCAACTGGCTCTCATGTTGAAAAGGTTGAATTCGACCTTGAATATATGCAGAAGCTTCAGAACAGACTTACTATAATGGAAACAATAGTGGTAGAAAATTCCAAGCAGAACCCAATCAGACGTGCAAGACTTACTGGTCACATGGAAGAATATGAAGCTCTTCCAATTATTGAAGCCGGCAATCATGAAATTAATTCCATGAAGGGCACTGTTGAAACTCCATTAGGCTCTATGAAGCTTACCGTTGATAAGAAGGGTAAGATAACTCTTGGCGTTAAAAAGGGAATGATAGTTAATGTTGATAACCTTAACTTTATCTATGACTTGATTACTGCCGAAGAAGCTCCAGTTATTACTGCAATAGCTCCTGGAGCATCTGAAAACGCACCTTTCTGACAAATGGCTAATTTAAAGACTCTGGAAGAAGAACTTCGGAATTACAGTAATATCTGTTTCTATCCCTCCTGTGGAACAGATTTAAGCGACTTAGATTATTTCTGCTCCGGATGCCTTCCACGCGAAGAACGAAAAAATGCTTTCGGAAAAGCAGATACCTCTGAAAGAGATTTCTCTGAACCAGATGTATATGTTCACAGTGATGTAAATTTTTACATGGAATTTGAATCCGGAGAAGATTTTGACCTTTCAGAATGTGGTATTCATAGTCCATTTGAAATCATAAGCTTTGAACAACTTGCCAGCATTGAAAAACCGAATAAGATAAATGGCAATTTCCCTTATAGCGGGCAGTGCTTTAAATATACATTGAAGCTTTGGGGAAAAGAAAAGCCGATCACTTTGATTTTCTGCCTTTGTGAAAACGAATTTGTTGTTTCGCAAATTTTCCTAAAAAATCATTTGCCAGTGAACTCTGTGTGGTCAAAGAATTGGAATGGTGGCAAAACCTACGGGACTTGGCTGGCTAGAATGGCTTATACCTTAGGTGTTAAACGATTTTATACAGACTGGCTTTGCATGCCTGACTTAAGAGGGGAACCTTCCAACACAATTGTTTATGAAAATTATCCGAATCTTGCCACTCAGTATGGTTCGCATCTAGAAAGGACAGATAACCATTGGATAGAAGAGGGTGCACACGGTTGGGTAGATGAATTTCTTGTTACTATGGTAAAGTAACCAAGAATATGGTACTATAAAAGATAAAAAAAATAGACTTGGTTTCCCTAAGATATTAGGGAATTGTTGCTATGCAACTTCGGAGACAAACAAATAAGATGAAAAAGCTAATTAAATCTGTACTTTTTGTATTCATGCTTTTTTTGCCATGTTTACAACTGCTAGCCCAAACTCCTGGAACCTCTAGTGACCCTCTGGTAACAAAGAGTTACTTAGATTTTGCTGCAAGATTCAGAACTGTTGATGTAAAATCCGGAACAGTCATTACTGCAGAATCAGGTGCTTTGCTGGTTGTTATGGATGGACAAATAAGGCTTGAATTAAAAAAAGGGGCAATGATTATAGATTTGACTAGTGGTCGAAAAATCACATCTAACTCCGTTCTTCAGGCATTTCATCTTTATATGGTCACTGATGGTTCTGTCTGTTCCTTTAAAGCAACAAAGAATACAACTCTTATGGCCTTAGGTTTGAACGATGAGATGGAATAAAGAGGGTTTGCAATGAAACTGAATAAGAAAAATTCAATTTTTTGGTTGATAATAACTCTCTTGCTGTTGCCTGGAATAATTGTTTCTGTTATGCGCTGCGTTTTCCGTAGTGTTGCAGAACAACCCAATATTTATGTTGAAACAGTTGTTGATTTGGATGAATTCAGACAGCTTGCCCGCGAAGACGGTTGGAGCCTTGAGGATTTGTTTGAACGATTCAAGGCAAATGGTGTAAGTTCCGTATCTATTTCTGAAGACACATTAGCTTCATTGGAATTAGAAGGCAAAATTACCGTTTTAAGCACCAAAGAAATAAGAAAGCTTTCTTTGGAAGAAACCTATGATATAAATCTTCCTGTTAGTGAAACGGCTTTGGCAGGACTATGGGTTCATTCTGACGATGACAAGCTTTTGGATAGAATAACTCAGAACCTTTCTTGGAAACTGCCTGAAAGAGCACTTGTACGCGTTCACAGAAATCTTCTGCTGATTAATAAGTCGGGTAAGGGAATTATGGAAAAGGTCGGCTTAGGCTTTTCCCAGGAATATTTTGAAATGGCGTCCAGAGCTAATCTGGGTATTGTTGTCAGAGTATTCAATTATCCTGGACTTTCTTCTGATAGCGCAGCCAAGATGATTAATGCCATTCCTTCTCCGGCAAGTGTTTCTGCTTTAATTTTTGCTGATGAGGAAATGCTAGGTGCACGTGGTGATATTAAAAACATAATAGAACAATTCAGAAATCGTTCTTATCGCATCGGCTGGATAGAATTTGATATTCAGGATGGTATCCACGAATATTTGGACGGACTTTCTGATAGTAGGCCATTTGTTCGAGTTCACAGTATCACACGCAAAGAAATGGATCTTGTATATACTGTTGACAGAGCGGTTGCCAGATGGGTTAGAGCTGCCAAAGATAGAAGCATAAAAATGCTTTATTTCAGATGCTTCTTCCAGGATGAAAAGAAATATATAGCTAATCTGACTGAATATAATCTGGATTATTTGAGAAAGACTGTTAACGCACTGAATAACGCTGGCTTTGAAATAGCTGACAATGAAGAAAAACGATTATATGAACAAAGACATGTTGTTGATAAATTAACCCCTGCAGATACATTATCAATAGGTATTGCACTTGTTCTTGGTCTGGCTATACTTTTGAAACTGAGCTTTGTTCCTAACCAGGATGGTGTTGGTGTTATTTTCTTAACACTTTTCTGCATTGGCCTGTATTTTGGTGCAAAACAGCATTTTACAGCTATAGTTGGCTTGATTGGTGCTATTTCGTATTCATGCATAGGATATGTTTTTGCTGGTAATGTCATAGAGAATTCCAACGCAGGATTCTTTAAGAGTTCTATCAGATTCCTGCTTGCGCTGGTGATTCCGTCTGTGATAGGCGGTATTCTTATTGCTGGCATCTATTCTAATATTGAATATCTGCTTAAGTTCGAACAGTTCAGGGGTATCAAACTGGCATTCATTGTTCCTCTGATTTTTGCTGTTGCCTGGTCTCTGAAAAAATATGGTAAAAATGTATTCTCATTGCTTCAGAAGCCGATGACAATTATCAGCGCACTGATTATTGCTGGAGTTATGGCTTGTTTGGCTCTGTATATTATCAGATCTGGCAATACTTTGATTTTAAAACCTACAGCTATTGAAGATTCTTTCAGAACCTTCCTTGAAAATACGCTTGTGGCGAGACCGCGTAACAAAGAATTCCTGATAGGTTATCCTGCAGCAATGCTGTTTGTGATGATGGTTATGCGTAAGGAATTTATCCTGCTTCCTTTGTTGGGATTATTTATCCAAATGGGGCAGGTATCTGTTGTTAACACAATGTGCCACTTCCATACTCCGATTTTGTTAAGCCTTCTTCGTATTGTAAACGGGCTTTGGTTAGGTGCCATTATCGGCTTCATTTGTGTGCTTTGCTGGCGCTTTTTGCAGGTCTTGGTTGCTTATGGAAAAGGCAAACAGAAGCGCGCTTTGCTTGTCGGTTATTTTGGCTTTGGTAATACTGGCGATGAATTGCTAAGAGAAAACTATACCAAGAAGCTGCTTGATAAATTACAGGACTATTCTTTAGCGGTTCTTATGGGACCAAGGAGACCCGAAACAGTAAATGAAAAAGTTACCTGGATTCCACGCCGTGATTTTACAAGTGTTATAGAAGAACTTATTGTTTGTGACGCACTTGTTATTCCTGGTGGCGGAGTTTTCCAATCTATGACAAGTTGTCGAAGTTTTGCTTATTACCTGAGTATTGTCAGACTTGCAAGATTGTTTAATACTAGGGTAATTCTTCCTGCTCAGGGGTTAGGACCATGGAAAAAGAACGGATTGATATCCGGATGGCTCCATCGTCATCTTGCTAAAGAATTGAAGAAGGCTGCTTACTTGACTGTAAGAGACGTATCGTCTATGGAACATTACAAAGAAATAACTTCTATTGATGATTATGTCGAACGCACTACAGACTTAGCTTTTCTTACTGATAATTTTATTTCCAGGAAACCTGCTGATAAAATAGAATTCATGCGTATTTGCGTTGTTCTGAGAAAATCCGTGAAGGGTTCTGTAAAGATAGCTTCTGATTTAATCCAGCTCGCAAAAGATAATGAAAACATTGAAATTATTCCTACTGCTTTCCAGCCTGGTGAAGACACAATAGTATGGAGAAAAGCGGGCTGGGATAAGGAAATAAAGACAGTTGAATCCTTCGAAAATGCTTTTGATGGCGCTGATCTTGTTATATCTATGAGACTTCATGGCTGCATTATTGCAACCAATATGGGTATTCCATGGGTTGGCATTACATATGATCCAAAGGTTACAAGCTTTGCTGAAAGCTGTAACTGGCTTGAATATTGCTGCGAACCGTCTGATTCCTGCGTCGGATTCATCGAAGGCTCTATCAATCAATTCGCATATGATTACCAGAAGTATTCTTCAAAGCTTACTAAAGTTGCTGAAAAACTGCATAAGAGAGCTGTTGATGATTTTGAACGCTCTGTAGAAGCAATCACCAGAGTTGTTGTGATCGCTTTTATGCTGGTTCTTGTTAATTCCTCTGCTTTTGCTGCAAATGATTTCCCTGCGTGGATGGATGATGTAGATTTCAGTAATAGTAAATCAAATAGCTCAGCTGCTTTTGGTGGTCCTGTTGACCCATCTACTGGTCAGATATCTACCCTTGAAAGCAAAAAAGGAAACAAATTCAAACCAAATCTGCCTGACTTCTCTGAAATGCGCAAAAAAGCTACTAAGACAGAACAGGAAGGCTTTACCTCTACAGAAATTGAAGAAACCAATAAAGCAACAATAAAGCAGGATTCTCACCAGAATCAGTTAGCTACTGCAGCTGCTGTGATAGAAGCGATTCAGAGAATTGCATCAGAAACAGTTGGAGCGGTCACCCAGAATACAGGAATAGATTACGATAGAGAACCTACTGAAGAAGAATTGCGAAAGCGTAATACTTATAGACCAGGTCAGATAAAATCTTTTTATGTAGAAACTAAGGAAGCAGAAAAACGCAGACAGGAGGAAGCACAAGAATGAGTGGTCATTCATTAGCCATTGTTGGTGCTACTGGTGCAGTTGGCTTAAAGCTGCTGCAGGTCATAGATGAACGTGTAAAAGATGTTAAGAATCTAAGATTGTTCGCTTCGTCAAGAAGTGCTGGCCAGAAGCTTAATTTCCGAGGCACTGAGATTACAGTAGAAGACGTTGCAAAGTCCAATTTTAAAGGAATCGACACTGCATTTTTTTCAGCTGGGACTGAAGCAAGTTTGGAATACTGCCCAAAAGCAGTAAAAGATGGTGCTATTGTAATTGACAATACCAATGCTCACAGAATGCGTGAGGATGTTCCTCTAATAGTGCCGGAAGCTAATTTTCATGCTATTAAGAATCACCATGGTCTGATTGCTAATCCTAACTGTTCTACTATCCAGATGATAGTGGCCTTAGCCCCTATTCATAAAGCTAATCCAATAAAGAGAATTGTTGTTACCACTTATCAGTCCGTTTCCGGAACAGGTCTTGAAGCAATTGATATCTTAAAAAGACAATCCAGAGCGATTCTTGATGGAACAGAAATTCCACAGGGTGTCTATCCGCACAACATAGCTTTTAATCTGATTCCTCAGATAGACGTTTTTCTTCCTGAATCAGGCTTGTATCGCGAAGAAGAAAAGATGGTCAGGGAAACCCAGAAGATTCTTGAATCTGATGTTAAGGTATGCCCGACAACTGTCCGTGTTCCTGTTATGTATGCTCATAGTGAAGCTGTTAATATTGAATTGACCAATAAAATGACTCTTGATGAAGTGAGAGCAATATTAAAAAAGGCTGAAGATGTTGTTTTACTTGATGATCCGGCTAATTCTGTATATCCGACACCTTATGAATGCCAGAACAAGGATGAAGTTTTCGTTGGCCGTTTAAGAAACGATCCTACAATTCCTGTTGGTTTTAATATGTGGGTTGTTGCAGATAATCTACGCCGTGGCGCAGCTACAAATGCTGTTAAAATATACACAGAAATGGTGAAGAATGGTCTTGTCTAAGTCTGTTAATCTGGGCAAAGCAGTATTATTACTATTGGTTATACTAATAGCAATGCCTTGTTATGCTCAGTATACAGATTTTAGAATCCTAGAGGAATTGAAAGGTAATGAACCTGCGCCTAGAGCTATTTTGTGGTCTACAAAGAAAAAGATTGCACTTGTTCATTACAAAGATCAGCATACAGTTGTCTGTGAAAAGGTCCATCTTGACGATGAATGGTGGGTGAAGGAAATAAAGCGTGAAAGTATCGTTTTTGGAAAAGATTCCGACAAAAGATATGTTGAGCTTTATATAGATCCTTCCAAAAGGCCAAATAAAATTAATCATGGCTGGTCTTTTTTTGGCTTGCCAATAACCATTTGGGAAAGTCTTGAGCTTCTTGCAGAAGGTTTCGGCAAAAATGTGGTTATGCATAGCTTTTGTACAGGTGCTGTAACCCCACAATTACATGCGCAGAGCATGAACGAATTTCTAACCAGGACTATGCCAGAACATCATCGTTCAAGGATGGATGGAAACACTCTTTATGTTTATCCGTCTGTTCCACCCAATGAAAGCTGGACTAGTATATTAAACAGAACAAGAAAATTTAACCACAAGGCCTTAGCTATCAGATATCCTAACCTGGAAAAGAAGGGGAATGTAAAATATGTGGGTGATGACATTCAGTATGTTTTGCGTGTCATTTCTCTTGGTGGCGAAACCCCTATAACCTTCCCAAAGGATATGCATTTTTCTGTTTATGCCTGCTATAAGGATGTGCCTTTTTCCAAGATACTTTGCGATATTGTATATACAAACCAGTGTATTATTGCAGAGCGTGAATTCGGTTTAGAGGTAATTCCATGGCCAGGAAAACCAGCAATACAGAAGAGAAAGGAAAACTATTGCTCCTGTCAGCCAACACTTTTCCCACTGATTCAGGAAAATGTTATTACTGCTGATCCAGACCGATATGATGAAGTTTCCGGCTCAGGACCTTATCCGCCTCCTTTGATTGCTGATCCACGTTTTATGCCTGCTGTTGTTGCTGATAAATGTATGGCACTCAGTCAGGAAGGTTCTTCGCATCCTGTTGTTGTACAGCCTGGGTATCAGGGAAAATCCTTTGATAAGGCACCTGCTGACATCAATTATAAATATCAGAGTCTACCGCTTCCGCCAATGAAGGGAAAGGATAAATAATGGGAATCAAGGTTTCTGTTCAAAAATGTGATTCTTATGAAAAGCAGTTGGTTCATAATGCTGTAAAGGACTTGCTTGAACCTCTTGGCGGTATGAAAGCTTTTGTGAAAAAAGGCGACAGGGTTTTAATAAAACCTAATATGCTTAGCTGCAAGGAGCCTGAAAGAGCCGCAACTACCCATCCTGCTGTTATTGAGGCTGTAGTTCGTGAATGCTTTGACGCAGGAGCCCTGGAGGTATTTGTCGGTGATAGTCCGCCTGCAATATTTGGCAGAACAGAAGACTTCTGGCACAAAACAGGTTTTGCTGAAGCCACAGAAGCAGCTGGCGGAAAGCTTCTATGCTTTGAAAAAGACGAAAAAGAGAATGTTAATTTTAAGGTTATGGGAAATGATGTAACAGCTTCTGTTATAAAAACTGTTTTTGATGCTGATACAGTCATTAGTATCTCTAAGATGAAAACCCATAATTTAACTAGGATTACTGGTGCTGTTAAAAATCATTTTGGCTTCATTCCAGGATTTGCAAAAGCACTTTGGCATAAGAGATTTACTAAGGTAGATGAGTTTTCGGCTTTTGTAAGTGAATTGGCAAAGTCTTTACCCGTAAAACTGCATATAATGGATGGAATCGAGGCCATGGACCTGCAGGGGCCGGCAAGTGGCAGAGTAAAGAAAAATAATGTATTGATTGCTTCTGAGTCTCCGGTTGCTGTAGATATGGGATTCTGCAAGGTTGTAGGATTGAAGCCTCAGGCTGTTCCCATAATGAGATACTGCAAAAAAATAGGATGGGGACCTGCTTCATTAGACGACGTTGAGTTTGTTGGGACTCCAATGGAAGAATGTCTGGTTAAAGGATATATTGTCCCACCAGCACCGCCTATTTATCTTGTTCCTGACTTTATTCTCGAATTAATAAAGAAAATGATCTGGACTGGTCCGGCATTGAAGTCTGGAAAATGTGCAAAATGTGGAAGATGCAAAAATATCTGTCCGGCGAAGGCTATCGAAGTTGGTGAAAAGCCCGCTTCATTTGATAGAACAAAATGCATTTCCTGCTTCTGCTGCATGGAGGTATGTCCTGTAGAAGCTATTGAAATGAAGGCTAGTCCGTTAATGAAAATAATATTAAAGCTTCGAAATGTTAAGAATATTCTAAGCAGGGCAAAACATGGATAAAGAATTTCTAAGAGATAGATTCGATTGGCTTCAGGCCGAACTGATAGATATTATTGCCAGAAAATGCAGTAATATGAGCCTTTATCAGCGGGAAAAACTGTCTAAGCTTTTGGTAAAGGCAATATTGCCTTTCAAATTCTGCAGAAAAGACTATGTAACCAATATTATAATGGAAACCCTTGGTTACACTCATGAAGATGCAGAAAAGCTAATGATAAAAAGCACCGAGACTTTTGTTCTCAATTCTTTCGAAATGGCTTCCCTGCGCTATATGACACCAGAAACACTCAATGACAAAATCAGGGTTGAAGGGTTGGAATATTTAAAGGGAAACATTCAGCCAAATCGTGGTGTTGTAGTTGTCAGCGGTCATTTTGGTCTTTGGGAATTCTTGCCTCAGTGGCTGACGCTGAATGGCTTTAAAATGACATCTGTTGCCAGGATTCAAAAGAATAAGTATGTTGATAAATGGTTTAACGAAATGCGTGAACGACACGGGGCTCACGTTACCGATTCCGGCTATGGCTTAAGAGACATTCTCAAGGCTCTGCATAATGGACATATCCTTGGACTAATGATGGACCAGGATAATGGCAAGCAGGGCATATTTATGAAATTCATGGGCAAATGGGCTTCAGCACCAACTGGCCCAGCAGTAATTTCTATGAAATTAGGAAGTCCCATAATACCGATTTATGTATTCCCGAACTATGAAGGAAAGCATTTGCTGAAGATATTTCCGCCAATTGATGTAACAAAATATGAAAAAAATATTCTTGGGCAGCAGAAACTGACTCAGGATTACAATAGCATATATGAAGAAATTATTAGGAAGACCCCGGAACAATGGTTCTGGTTGCATAAGCGATGGAAGACACAGCCTGTTGACTGTCCTGAAAATCCTTCCGTTAAAGCACTTAATATTGACATAAATAATTAAAGGGTTGATAATAAAAGCATGGGAAAGCTAGGAATAAAATCATATCAATGGTTATTAAGAGCTGTGTTTGAGCTTCTTGATCTTTTTCCTCCAAGAAAAATGGAAAAAGAAGAGCTTGCTTTGCGTAAAGGCTGCCTGCCAGATGACTTTAAGGCACCTGAAGGTGGTTCTTTCTGGGTTCACGGAGCTTCACTAGGTGAAGTCATAACTCTGAGACCTTTTATAAAAGAATTAGCCCGCCTTTATGGTAAAGAACGCATTATATGCACAACTACATCTATGGATGGGCTTCGCCAGCTTCAAAAGGATGAGCTTTGTGGTTTTGCCACCCTTATGCCAATAGAATTACCTGCTCTCAGTGTTCCTTTTATAGATAAGATTAACCCTAAGCTTTTGATGATTAACGAAACCGAAATATGGCCTCTTTTGCTTGATACTTTAAAGCAGAAGGGTATCCCTTACGGTATTGTTAATGGCCGTATTAACGAAAAAAGCGTTCGCATGATGCGACTAGCATGGCCGGTATTCAATTCCGGTATTTCAGGAATGTCTTTCGCATTCCCGCAGGAAAAGCAATATTTACGCCGTTTTAGAATACTTGGTATTGATAAAGATAGACAGCAGACCTTGGGTTGCTTTAAATATGACAGTGCTGTATCAACAATGCCAGACGTGGAAGCAGTCAGGAACAAATATTGTTTCCCTTCTGACAGGCGTTTGATATGCTTTGGCAGCACGCATCCTGGTGAAGAAACCCAGATTCTTGAAGCTGTTAAGCCTTTATTGGAGAAAATGAACATAGGCATCATAATTGCGCCACGTCATGTAAAGCGAACCTCTGAAGTTGAAGCTATACTAAAAGAACGCGGTTTCTCTTATAAAAAGCTATCTGAACTGGAATGCGGCAAAAGCAATATTGTTTTGGTCGATAGCATGGGCGTATTAAGAGACCTTTATGCTGTTTCTGATCTTGCTTATGTTGGTGGCAGTCTGATAAAGCGTGGTGGCCACAATCTGATGGAACCCGCTGCTTTTTCAAAGCCTGTAATAGCCGGTCCTCACAATTTTAATTTCAGATATGAAGTTATGGCTTTAAATCGTGAATCTGCCATAAAAATTGTTAATGGCCCAACAGAGCTTCAGGCCTTGATAGAAAACTGGTATGAATCACCAGATACTTATGCTGAAATGGGAAAACGAGCCAGACAGGTTCTTGATGCTATGTCTGGAGCAACTGGCCGCACTATTTCAGCTTTGCAGAAGCTAGGATTTTTACCACCATGCCAAATGTAGAAATAGTCCTAAGACTAAATGCTATGGGCGATGTGCTTTTAACAGTGCCTGTTTTAAGAGCTCTTGCACAAAACGATACCGAGGTTCATCTGGTAATAAATGAACGTTGGAAGGCTTTGTCAGAATTTTTACCAGCAAAAATACACACTTATAAGGGAACTGCTTCTCTTATAAAGCTTGCCAATGAGTTAAAGCACCTTAATCCTGAGGCTTTGTTTGATTTACAGGGAAAGCTATCTACAATAGCTTTGCGAACACTAGTTGGGGCGCCTGTAACAAGAGTATATCAAAAACGAACATTAGGTGAACAACTTCAGGCTATTGGTCATAGATATCCCCTCAGATTAAGCGATGAACGCCCTGTATGGCAAAAATATGCTGATACATGTGGAGTTTCGGTAGAAAAACCAGACGCTTCATTGAATATGACACCGGAATATCTTGATGAATGCCGTAAGCTGCTAGCTTTTACCGGATTAAAGGAAAAATCATTCATTTTTATACATCCAGAGGCTTCAAAGCCAGGTAAAGCAATGACTCCTGAGCTTGTTACTGCTATTCAGGATGCTTCGCCTGTTCCTACTGCTATAATTGGCACCGGAAAGTCTACATTCCATTGCGAAGAGCCGCATCTGGACTTGCGTAACAGATTCGAACTCCGTTATTTACCAGGTATTTTAAGTATGGCTAAGGCGGTAATTTCTAGTGATTCCGGTCCAATGCATCTGGCAAGAGCCGTAAATACTCCTTTGGCGGCCGTTTTCTTCCAGACAGATCCTTCTCTTGGCTTTGCACCGATTCCGTCAGACAATACTGTTGTTATATCAGAGTCGTTGCCTTGTAAGCCTTGCTCTTTGCATGGCCAGAACGAAATCTGCCCAGAAGGGCATTTCAAATGCCGCCAAATTAATGTGACAGCAATAACTACACAAATTTTTGATTTCTTTAAAGGAAAAATATGAGTGAAGCAATAATTGTAATCGGTTTAAACTGGCTCGGTGACGTAATAATGTCTTTGCCCGCTATAAATGCAGCCTGCAAAGCTGGTCGTGAGATTCATGTTGTGACTAGACCCCATCTTGCCGATGTTTATGGACTTTCTGGAGTTCCTGTAATTGTTCACAGTATTGCTACAGATGGAAATCCTTTAAAGGTAATAAAAGCCATGAGGCCCATGGCAAGAATTCTGGCAAATACTGCGGTAAGTTTACCTGATTCTTTTCGTGGAGCTGTTCTAGCTAAACTGTGCAAAACTGGAAATACAATAGGCTTTAAGACTCAAGGCAGAGGGTTGCTGCTAAATAAAAAAGTAAAAAAGCC
>JAZUDR010000067.1:0-18786 GCA_045639725.1 Candidatus Avigastranaerophilus sp.
TTTTATGCTCAGATATCATCAAAAAAGCCTGTTTTAACGCTAAAAAGTTGCATTTACTTCTGCAAATATTGCGTTTAGTCATGCAATTTCAGCTTTTTATGGGTATATCAAAAAAGTTGCATTTACTTTTTCAATTGAGCATTTTTGTGAAAAATGAAATTTTCTTTTCTCTTTCGGCTTTTGTTTTTTCATCTTCCTCTAGACTTTGATTGGTTCTGAAATAGCCGATATGGTTTTCCCACCAGCCGTCAAGATGACCTGTTTTTTCAAGAGCGCGAAGTCTTTGCTTGACTGTTTCGTTTATGGGTGACTGTTGCTTGTGTTCCCACGGTGTAGATGGAAGAGGGGTAAAGGTATGCATATGAACCTTGATTGCATATTTATCAATCATTTCTTCCATGAAGTCAACTAGTGCAAACTGTTCTTCTTCTGTTTCATCAGGATTTCCTACTATGAAGTCTACGTGAGGCATGAAACCATATTCTCTGAGAAGAGAAATTGCATTTATTGCCTGATCTCTTGTATGACCTCTGTTCATCTTTTTTAGCATTGCGTCAGAGCCAGTTTGGACACCCATTACTATTGTTGGATTTTTAAGATAAGGAGTGACTAATTCCATTACTTCTCTTGTAACAAAATCAGGCCTTACCTCAGATGGGAAGCTACCCATATTGATTTCTGGAACTCCAGCGTCTGTAAGCATTTCAAGTAGTGCCTTAAGTGCTTCAAGATTGGGACTACGGCCGTCGGAACCATAGGCAAAAGCATTTGGTGCCAGAAATTTAATTCTTTTGCGGGTTGGTTTGCGTTTGAAATATTCTTTGACTATGTTTCTGATGCAATCTAACGAACGATGTCTTAGGGTTCCGTTGTTTAATCTAGGAACTCCACAGAACATACAACCATACTTGCATCCACGACTTATTTCTATCGGTGGAAGATATTCTGTAATATCTGAAAAACCAGGATAAAGGTCTAGATTTACATGGGCTTTTAAAGCGTGATGTATTCCTGATTCAACTTTATCGTTAAGCCAGTTTTCAAGGAATTCTGGAAAAGCTTCTTCACCTTCGCCTACTAATACATGTTCAAAGCCTAATTCAAAACATTGCTGTGGAGCAGATGTCGGCTGGGCACCACCGCAAACAGAAGTTATATGAGAAAATTTTGTTTTGATATTCTTTATTTCTCTGCCTACTTCCAACATGTGTGGCAGCATAAATGAGTAAACAACCAAGGTTTTGGGGTGTTCAAGATCTTCTTCCGGAACAGGTTCTTCGCTAACCCATTTAATAAGATTGAATTTGTCCAACAGTTCCTGGGGACATGCACCTAGAATTGCTCCAAGACTTACTCTGTTGTAATTTTGTATTCTTATTATTAGATTTGGCTTGTCTGCTGTCATATTTACTTCCAGTTTCTGTATGGTATCCTTGAATTTACTACTTCAACGCTTTCGAGACTATTGTGTTCCAGAAACATTTGCAGGCTATTATGAGCTAGATCTGTGTGAGGTGATGGACCTACAACAATGCGTTTGAAGCAGTCTTTGGATTTGCCTATTTTTAAATGGAAATTCAGATATGGTATAAGAGAATAAGCGCCTTCACGGAAGTCCATATTCTTTTTATTGTCGCTGGTTGATGATATTAATCGCCATTCCTGTTCTTCAATGAAGCTTTCATCCTTTATTACCGGTGCTAGCTTGCATATGCTGGAATTGATTTCTTCCAACATTTTGCTATGGTCTATCATTGGTCCGCTGAACTTGGTTATCCAGCAATCAATCAGATAATTTACCAATTCTTGCTGAAGTGTGGGATTATAAACGCATGGCCAGGCTACGAAGTTTTGTTTTTTGGCAATATTGGTTAATGATTTTAAATCAAAACCAAGAGCATAACCTTTTCCTTGAGCAGCATAGCCACGCCATTGGCTTAACAAGTCTCCTTCCTTGCAGAAGGAAATTGTAAAAATATGGCTTGGACTCAGATTTTCCAGATTGTGCTTAATTTCATTTAATAGGCTGCGATGATGTGAACTCTGAGATTCGCCGATAAGTCTGCTAAGCTCATTTTCTAAAAGCTTGAATGTTAGAAATACTTCGTTTTTATCATTGAGAAAATAGGCTTGTGTTGCCCACATTGACCGACTGGGAATTATTCCCAGTATGCCCTTTTGGGTTGTGTAATGATAAATTGTTTCCGGTGGCTTAGAAGGGAAAACCTTTTTATACAGATATTTTTCAAAGTTTTCTAACATGATATCAATCTCTTACATTGTAGTTAATTTTGCCAGTCTATCAATGGCTTTCTGCAGAGTTTCTTCTTTCTTGGCAAAGTGGAATCTTATGAGGTTGTTTACGTCTTCTCTGAAGAAACTGGAACCTGGAACGGCGCCAACTCCGACATCTTTGGCAAGGCGGATGCAGAAATCATAGTCGCTTTCGCCTTTTTTCAGCCAGCGGCTAATGTCTACCATTACATAATAAGCACCCTGAGGGTCTGTATAGTCTAATCCAAGATTCTTGAGACCGCCAACAAACACTTTTTTCTTGTTGGCATAGTCTTCGCCCAATTTCTGGTAGTATGAATCTGGCATCTGAAGACCTGCTATGGCTGCTTCCATAAGAGGAGCTGCTGCTCCAACTGTTAAGAAGTCATGAACTTTCCTTGCTCTTTCGATAATTTCTGAAGACGCAAGTATGTAACCCAATCTCCAGCCTGTTATTGAATAGGTCTTGGAAAGCGAATTGCATACGATGGTGCGTTCCTTCATGCCTGGCAGTGAAGCCATGTAAACATGCTTATGTGGAGCATATATAATATGTTCGTAAACTTCATCTGTTACTATATATACATCGTATTTTATTGCTAAGTCGGCAATTGTCTGAAGTTCTTCTCTTGTGAAAACCTTCCCGCATGGATTAGATGGATTGCAGAGAATCAAAGCTTTGCAGCCCTTTTTGAATGCGTCTTCAATTTTGTTAGCATCAAAGTGAAAATCTGGTGGAACTAACGGTATATAAATAGGTTCAGCACCGGAAAGAATTGCGTCAGCACCATAATTTTCATAAAAAGGAGAAAATACAGCTACTTTATCGCCTGGGTTAACTATGGTCATCATTGTGGCCATCATAGCTTCGGTGCTACCGCAGGTTATACAGATTTCGCTATTGGGGTCGTAGCTTAAGCCAGAAAAATGCTTTTGTTTCTTGGCTAGTTCTTCTCTGAAGTTTTGTGCGCCCCATGTGATTGCGTATTGGTGTGGACCTTTGCCTGCTACTGCAGCCAATCTGTCTGTCAGTTCTCTTGGCGGATCAAAATCAGGAAAGCCTTGAGATAGATTTACTGCATCATACTGCAATGATACGCGTGTCATCCTTCTGATAACTGAATCTGTGAAAGTGTTTGTTCTGTTTGATAAAGGTTTCATAATTGCTTTTCTTTTGTAATATTAAGGTTCTATAATTATAGCACAATCGTAGTTTTCTTAATATTCTAAAACGAAAAAACCTCGTTGATTTACAACGAGGTTTTCGGTGCCGGGAACGGGACTTGAAATCGACCTAGACCCCCATCAATCTCGTCTTTCTCGCTTCAATACTCAAAACTTTATACTATAATTTGCTATAAAATACAACATTATACTATTAAAATCTTGGCACTTTGACGGGGCAAAATACTTAGTCTTTTCCCTGATATACTGGTGGCATTGTTCTTTCGACGTCATCAATAGCCTTTGTGTGACTATAGTTTCTTTTTATATCGTAAACAATTATTAGAGAGCATAAAAATGATAATATTTGTTCTATATACGACCAGAAAATTATTAATGCAGATAAATAGCGTAATACTTCCTTGTGTTCCAAAACAGTTGATTTGCTTACAAATATTGGAGCAAAAAGTTTAAATATCAGCGCAATTATTAGGGTAATAGTGCCAAAAACTAATGGATAAATAAGGCTACTATTAAATTCAGAAGTAGTTTTTATATTCTCTTTGTTTTTTATTGCTGTTAAGCATTCTGGATAAATTATTGTTATCCAGACACCAAAAATTGCATATATAGCCAATCCTTGCTCGCTGATATTATTCATGTAGGTTTTGATAATATCAAGAGTAAAAGAATTATAGAAAAAGAAGGCTGCTATTAAGCTCATAATAAAAACAGGAATCTGAATTTTTTTGCTGAACATAATTCCTCCTACCGATTTAATCGAATTCTTTGAGTATTGCACCTTTATTATCGACTAAATATTTTAAGAGTTTTTGGCAATTTGCTATTTTGCCATCTTCCAGGAATTCATTAGCCTCTAATTCTGTCTTTGAATTGATTTCCTTATTCCAATAGGTCTTACCATCTATCTCAACCCCAATTTTATCTTCAGAATTATCTGGATTCAAGAATAAATTTTTAACCTGCGCTTCATCAGGTTGATATTCTATAGATAAGTTTAATTTTATTGAGTCGTCGTTGTTGGGTTTTGTCAGATGCAATTTTCTCAAAATTACATCAATAATGTCTTCGTCGTTTTTTATATTTCTTGCTAATCTGCTAGAAGAGCGGACTTTTTTTATTCTATCCACATTCTTCAATACTAATTCTAACAGATTTTTCCGTTTTTGTGGACTAAATTTTAATAAAACATGCAATTTTAATTTCGGATCATTGTCGTATATAATTTTTTCCGTATCCTCAAAAAGTGTCACTTTTTGTCTGGAAATCATGTCTGGATTGATATATTTCAAGAAATTTTTAACATAAGTTGCCATTGATTTTAAAGGGAACGAACCGCCATCTTGATTTATGGCAACAAACATATTCTGGTTCGGTATAAACCAGATATAGAATGGAAAACCAGGTTTTTCATCATCGCCAAAAGAAGTAGAACCGCTTTGAGCGTTACCGACTTTCTGATTAATTTTTAATGTTGTTATTCTATTAGCTTGGTTTTCTGTTTCATTCCAGGTGGTCAGTAAATAATTACCGCCATATTCTATTAGCGAGTAACAGTAGACATTTTTTATATTGCTTTCTGCTTCAGCTTCGCTTGTTATTGTATCAGCCACAGTCATATTATTGCCGTTAACCCATTTTTGCAGCGAGGTTAGAAGCTCTGTAATATTATTTTTATATGATTCAAATTCGTAACCTGTATCATCTGAGCTTTTCCGTTTTTTATAGTAACCCATGCTTTCTATTGCATATGCTGATAGTTTAAATTTTTCTGATTTCATTTTAAGAACCTTTTGCTTTGCTGCTGAATTATTTCAATGTTTTGGCGAGGGTGAGGAAGGCGGAGCGCTGGGCTGGGGTAAGGGAGCGGTAGAGTTGGAGAAGTTCAGCTTCTTCGGGGGTTGTTGCAGAAAAAACTGGCGGATTGGTGGCACCTGATTGTTGGGTGTTATTAACCTCGGTGGTGTTGTGGTGACCGGTGATTATTGTATTGTTGTTGCCAAAATTTTTAGTATCAATTGCATGCGGATCCTCGTCATCGGGTTTTAGAAGATAATCGACTGGAACATTGAAAAATTTAGCTATTTCAGCGATTACATCCGGCGTGGGCGAACAGCGACCGTTTTTCCAATTGCTAATAGTATTTTTTTTGACACCTAACGCGTCAGCTAAACTCTGAGCTGTGATACCATTTTTTTTTGCTTCGCTAAGAAGCTTCACTAGCTTGTCTTGAAACATTTTTAAATTACCTCGTATCAATTTTGTGAACCTAGGTATTGACAAAAAGTTCACAAAATTGATACAATCTAAACCATAGGAACGACAAAAAAATCCAAACTCTGGTTCAGGTAAGAGAGGCCCAGGGCAGTAAGATTTCCGAGTCATTCCCAGACGCTGGCCTTAATTCCTCCAAAGATTCTAAGGTCAGCATCACCGATAAAACCCAATATAAAGATATGACAACAAACGGTTTTGCGCAAGTAAAATCGTTTTTGTGGAAGAGCCTAAAAGCTTGGTTTATTGGGTCCAGGCTTTTGGGCTCTTCCTTTTTAACGAAGGAAGTTAAAAATGCCAAGACAAAAACATATTATCGACCCAGAAAGGGTGAGAGTATGCCCTTTGCTCAATATCTATGAAGCTTCCTGGTTCTTAGGAATCAGTGACGAATCTTTCAGAAAGATTCTTAAAACTGACAGAGGCAGAACCTTAATCAATGGTGTTCTGCTTGATGGCTTCGAACGTCAGCTTCGCTTCAAGAAAGAGAACCTGATTCGGTATATAGAATCGCTTCCTGACGTTGCTTAAGTCCAAGATTCTCTGAGTAATCAGAGGTTCACGGCTAGGCCAGAGCCATTACCTGCGCCTAGCCCTTTAACGGGGTTTGGGAATACAGAAAAGCTCAAGCCGGCTTATCTGGGTGGTTCGAATCCACTGGCCCCGACTGCAAATTAAAACCCAATTTCTCTCAGACAGAGAAAGAAAGAGGCATAAATGAATCTTAACAGAGTAATCATTGCTGGTAATCTTACAAGAGACCCAGAAGCCAAAAAGACCCCTAGCGGAATTGATGTTACTACATTTTCTATAGCTATTAACCGCGAATGGAAGGATTCTGACGGCAATCTCAAAAAGAACGTTGTCTTTATTCCTGTGGTTGTATGGCGCAGACAGGCAATCAGTTGCTACCAGTATTTGAAAAAAGGTTCTCTTGTTTTAATCGAAGGCCGTCTTGATGTTCGTGCTTACCTTGATAAGAATAACAACAAGCATTACGCGACTGAAGTAATAGCTGACAGAGTTCAGTTCGGTTCAAGATTCCAGAACGGTGATCAGAAAGAACAGCCAGAAGAAATACCAGCCGAAACCGTTCAGCCAGCAGAAAAAGTTGTAGACATGAACGAAGATGGCAGTGTCCCGAATCTTTTCGATGAGAACGGCGACATTATTCCTTTCTGAAAGGTAAAACCCAAATGAATTCTATTGAAAAGCCCAACAAACAAGTTCTTGATATTATTGCTGACCTCGACAAGCAGCCGGAAGACTGCGATAAGACCTATAACTTTGGTGCATGCAAAATCAGACATGCCATAGCAGTCAGAGATTTTAAAGCAGCCAAGGCAGTCAAACAGGAACCAAAGCCGAATCCTTGCTATGGCTGTCAGTTAATCACTGATAAGATTGTCGAAGCAGCGAAAAAAGGCGAAGAAAATGCTGATAAACAAAGCAATAACTCTGCTGACAATAATGCTGCTTCTGCAGATTCTCTCCAGGAAAAAATAGACCGCGTGAGTAAACCACTGGTTCAAAAGAAGACTAAACCTTCAGTCGAAAAGAAAGCGAAAAAAGTAGAAAAGGTAAGCGAAGCTGATGCTGTTCTTAACGAAGAAAAGACTTGCCTTTTCTGCAAAAAGAGTTTTGTCGCTTATGACCCAAGAACAAAATACTGCTCAAAGAAATGCAGAGATGATTATCACAACGAAAAGCGTTCAGTTGCTAAAAAGTTAGCCCGTCGTGCGGTAGCTAAGGCAAAAGCCGAAAAGCCTGCCAAGACTGAGACTAATAATGTCATAGTTGAAGAAACTGCTAAGATTATGGCCAAAGCTCTCAATGATGAAGCTCCAAAGAAAGAAGCCCCAACCAACAGTTATGCTAACTCTCAGTTCTATACCTCTCCCAAACATGCCATCGAAATGGCCGTTGATTATATGCAGCTCTACAATGACGTCATAGACCATATCATTGATAATCTGCCTAATGGCGCTGATGGTGCTGTCAGATTCATAGCCAACAGCCTTTCAGACAGAATTTACCAACAAAGGCAAATGCTTAATTCTTATCTCGACCAGTTATCTGGTAATTAACAAGACCGTTGTTGTTCGTATGCCACCGTTGTTGTTGGCGTTAGCGAAGTGGCCTGCTGGAAGCGAAATCCTTGGATTCCTTTCTTTGAATTAATTTTCTTGATTGTTACGCAACGAGGATAAAGGGGCGGTTCGATTCCCTCCTGGGCCTATTGCCTGCTCGGCGTTAAGAGCAAAATTGCGTTTGCCGGTTCCTCAAAACCGGAATGCAATAGCTAATTTAAGTCAGTTCCTGGTGTAATTGGGAACAAGCCTTGGCCTTACCATCATGAGGTTCTCACAAGGTGCTGAAGGTTCGAATCCTTCGGAACTGATTGGATTTGTTGCTAGCTTAGTTTGTCTAAGCTCCCGAATACTTGTGGATAAGTCCATAAGCCTACTATTGAGCCTGTTATCAGGCTCTTTCTTGAGGCTGTTCTAGTCAGAGATAAGATACTGTCGGCACTCTATTCCAATTCAAAGCTATCCTTAATCCAGATATCAGAACTCTTAGCAGTATCGAAGAAGGTGCAACCCCTTCCAGCCTCACCGAGAGTAGCTACTCAAAATACTATCCGTTAGGAGACGTGCATTGATTAATTACTTCGTTCATGATGTTCATGCTTCCGCTGATTCTAAACTTATTAGGCTCAGAGCAAAGCATAAATGTGCCGGTTATGGCACTTACTGGTTGTTATTAGAAGCGTTGGCTTCTTCCCCAGACGGTATGTTAGAAAAAGATTTCAACCTTTTGGGTTTTCAGCTCAATTCTGGTTGCGATGCACAACTTCTCAAATCCGTCATTGAAGATTTCGGTCTGTTCGAATTCACCGAAGACAAGAAATACTTCTACAGCGCAAGGCTTAATGACACTATTAAGGCTATTAACGAAAAGAGCCTGATTGCCAAAGAAAAAGCCGAAAAACGTTGGAGCAAGAGCAAGAGCAAGAGCAAAGCAGTAGCAGAACAGAAGCAAAGCTGTGGCAATACTGAAGTTATGCAACAGCAATGCAGTAGCAATGCTATGGCAATGCAAATAAAACAAGATAAGATAAAAGAAGATAATAGTATTAACCCCCCTTTATCCCCCCAGGGGAAAAAGACCGAGGAAATTCTATTACCGGAAGTTTTGAATTTTCCAGAATTCAAAGCAGCTTGGACCGAATGGGTTAAATACCGCAAGGAAAAGCATCAGGCTCTTAAGGAATCGACCGTTAAGTGCCAGATTAAATTCCTGGCTTCTTTTCCGGCTGAAGCTGTTGAGATGATACAGCAGAGTATTCGCAATGGCTGGACTGGTCTTTTTGAACTCAAGGAATATTCCAAGGCTCTAAGAAATCAGCAGACAAAGATGACGACTAATCAGGAGCTCGACGTTTATAAGCAATTTCTGGAAGGAGGAAAGAACAATGGCAAGTAAAAAAGCAATTCTGAATGCTTACGCTCGGATCAGTGCTAACTGTTCTCTGGCCAAACGTGAAAATCCTTCTGACTTGGCTATTCTGCTAGACACCTGGCAGGTTGTTTTTGAAGATCTTACAGATGTCCAACTTTCCGTTGGAGTAAGACGTTTTCTGACCGAAGTCGGCGAAGTAAACCGCTCAATGGTTATCAGTGCCAAGTTAAGAGAATTGGCTTTGCCGGCTCAGGTTCCATTCAACGAAAATGAGATTGTTGAAGTAGCGAAAAGGCTTATTGGAATTGGTATTTATGACATTGAAGGTTATAAGAGGCAGAAGCGCCTTGAAAATCCACTGGCTGTTGAAGTCATAGAAAATTATGGCCTTGATGTTATCCGCAATTCTGATACCAGCAATCTTCCTACTATCTATGCTCAACTTCGTAATGATTTCAGGAACCGCTACTTTAAGCAGAAAACTGACTTTGAAAATAAGAAACTGAAAGATCTTACTCTTCAGGCAGAAAAAATTTATCTGTTGGAGACAAAAGCAGCATGACATTTCCCCATATCGACCCCGAATTTGATATTCACGAGCTGCACCGTGCAGAACGTGAGGCTGAGGAAGCTGAGCGCAGGAAGGTTTTTGAAACCTGTAATGCAACACTTGAGGCTGTTATTAATTGCCCTGTTCAACCTGGTGCAGCCTGTCTTGATTGTGGCAATGAAGAATGTTTCAAAGCTTTCGATGCTCAGTGGGCGCTTTGGGGTATGACGAGGGAAGAAGGCATAGAAGCCTTCAGGCGTCAGCAGATTTATGCTAAGTGGGCTTTGATTGCCCAGAAGAAAAGATTTGAAAGATATATGGAAAGATACGAACGGCGCGACCGCTTCAGTATCAAGAAAGGTATAGCAGCATGATTACTACTAGACATGCTAGGAAGGCTATAGAAATAGCTTCACATTATGGCGAAACACATCAGAGCATAAAAGCCTTAGAGGAATTGGGTGAGCTTTCGCAGGTGATTGCAAAATATCTTACTAGTGGAACGGATAAGTTTCCTGATTTCAGGGAAAGATTCATTGAGGAGTCGGCAGACGTTATGCTGATGCTGGCGCAACTCAACTTTTTATGGAATATCGACAACGAAGATATTGTAAAAGCTGTTGAGGCAAAGATTGATAGGCAGATAAAGAGAATGAATAAGGAGAAACGTAGAAATGGACAGATTTTCTTTTGAATACAACGATGGGAAAAACGATATTAAAGTTAAGATGACTTTTGATGTAAGTAATATTATTCATGACACCAAGAGCGACCAGAGCGTTGATATTTTTAATATTGATTCTGAATTCTGGCACAAGGGCAAGAAATACAACAAAGACGAATTCATGAAGCATATCCATGAGACTGACTTTGAAATGCAGAATGATTTTGGTCTTGGAGCTGAATTTGGCTTCTTCTGCAGTGCGATGATTGGAATGTTGAAGATGAGAAGCGCAGCAGCCAAGAACCCTGAAATAGTTCAGAATTTCAGGGGCGGTTTGAATTGATAGGGTAGGGGGATAAAATGCAGGTATCAATTAAGAAACTAACCGACAAGAACCTTTCTGACTTAGCCTGTTCTTACACTGTCCATAAGCAGGTGGCTCCAAGTCTAAGCAGTTTGTATGGCTGCGAACATTCACCAATCAGAACGCAGATCTTTGTTATTGAATTATTTGGCGTTCCTCTTGAAGTCCGTGACCATCTGACCCGTCATAAAGTTGGCATTGAATTTTTCTGCAGGAGCCATAGAGATGACAGAGGTGGGGGCGAAGCTGCCAATGTTACATATGAAACTCTTACCGATATGTTAATGTTAGCCAATGCTCAGTCTATAATCAATCTGGCAAGAAAAAGGCTTTGTGGTAAAGCTCACTGGAAGACCAGGGAAGTCATGCAGGCTATTAAGATGGAAATGGCCAACGTAGACAAAGACCTCTGTGACAAGATGGTTCCTGAATGTTATTACCGGAATCACTGCCCGGAAAAAAGGTCTTGTGGTTTCTTCTGGAGTTCAAAAGTCAGACCTTTGATTGAAATGTTAGAAGAAGATCCTGCCCAGATTTCGGAATTGGTTAAAGGCGCTTTCTTCGTAAACAATCTCAAATGTCCTCTTTTGCCGGAGGCTGAATAATGTTTCTGAATATTGATATTTCGAAGGCTGACTTCAATCTGGCCAGTAGTGGTCTGACATTGGAAACCCAAACTGAGTATGACGATGTCGCGACCAGAAAGTTTCTTGAAGGAGAACTCAGCAAAATGGCAAGCCAGGTTATCCACAAGACTTATGCTCATTGTGCACAATGCAGGAATGTTTTCGTTAAGAAGAGATCAACACAGATTTATTGTCCGAGGTGTAAGAAATGAAAAGACATCCAACTAACAAAAGCATGGGAATTCTTAAGAAAGTTGGCACTGGCAAAGTGCCTGGTAATAGAAACTATTGCGATGAAGACTGCCTTAACTGCAAATATGATGATTGCATAATTTTGAGTCGCAAGCGAGGCCATCATTTTGCGAATGACATAAATGTCGCTCGCAAAAATCAGTGAGGCAGCAATGGGTAACAGGTATCAGACAGAAGAACAGAAACTTAGAAGCGAAGAATATAAGGCTCTCAGGAACCTTACTATTTTCGACTGGTATATGCGTGGCGCGAGACAGGCGGTTATGCGGTTAGCAGAAGAATTAAAACCGAATAACGCTATAGACAAAGCTATCTTTGAGCTGCTGCAAAACTGCAGCAAGGATACTCTGGAAAAGTTTCTGCTTCACGATTACGAAGAAATCAGATTGAAAGATCATAAACTGAAGAAAGGTTATAAACCCAAAGAAGGTAAAATCATACCAGAATCAGCTTATGAGTCAGTAACAGCCTATCTGGCCGAAAAACGAGAAATGTGGCTGGACGTCAGCCGAGGAGAAAACAATGGCAGCATATCATGATACAAAGAAAATCAAGAAAATCTGTAAATTCTGCGAAAGCGAATTTTTTACAGCGAAGTCGGACAAGGAATTTTGTTCCTGTGCCTGTAAAACAAATTATACTTATGGAGCTAAGGGAGACAAAAATGACTAAGGAAGAGCAGGAAAAATGGCAGATTGAATGTATGAAATATACCAAACTCAAGGAACAGGAACAATGAAGACAATTACCAGAAGAAGCCTTCGCGGCAGTAGATTATTGCAGATGTGCCAAAAAGCAAGGATAGACCACGATTATCGTGATAAAGGCGTTGTCTATTGCTGGTGTTTCGGCAGGTATAACGCCAGTAATTTTGAGGCTTTGGACGAATGCAAGGCTTGCGGAGCATGGACAGATAATGATGTGAATTATTGGGAGGGCCGCAAGACGATGAACATTGAAGAAATCGTAAAAACGCTAAACATGAGAGCAGACCATCATTGTAATGAATACAGGCGAGCGAAAATGCTGCCCAGGGAAGGCGAAGATTCTATTTATCTTGATGGATTTTCTGATGGTTATAATTCGGCCGTCGCTGATCTGCAAGACGAGCTTGACGAATTAAAGAAAGAAAATAAAGACTAATAATAAAGCCCCCTTCGGTTGAAGAGGGCCTTGGATTTGCTTCAAGAGAATATTTTTATTATAATAACTGCAAGGAGAAAACATGGAAGATACTCAGTTAAAATATTATTATGAAATGTTTGATATGAAAGCTCATCTGATTTACTATTCTAAATGTCTTAATTGGTGTAAGTCTCTTGATATATTTTCCCAGATATTAGTGACTATTATTACAATTATAGGAATTTCTGCCATTCAGATGAAATATAGCAATTCAGAAATGTGGTTTTATATTTCTATAGGAATACAGATATTTGCCTTAGTATTATCGTTATTTTTTAATTATAAAGATAAAATAGTTCAGTTAGAATTGCTTTTAAGGGAACTTAATATTTTGTTCTTAAAAATGTCTGATGACTGGCATAAGGTATCAAATGGGGAATTGACTAGTAATGAAATTCATAAGCTTTGGATTGATTTTAAATCTAAGAATGATTCATTAGAGGCGCCATCGGGTATTATAGGTTTTTTCTGGTATTTGAATTCGGCTGAAAAACAAGCCAATATTTATTTTAATAAATATTATGTGGAGCCAACAAAGAATGAATGAAGATAAAAGAAAACATATTTCAAATCGTGGCATGCCAGTTATTGTCACAAAGCCGCAATTGCCAAAAGTTAAACCACCAAAAGAAGAAAAGAAAGATTAAATGAAACAAGCCCCCTTCGGTTGAAGAGGGCTTGTTTCATTTTAAGAATCTACTTTTTGTGAGAATTTGGCGAGAGGCCCAACTATACTTTTATAATAGTTCTTCGCTTCTTCCAATAAACTGTCTAAGTCATCTAATGGAACATCATCATAATCACAAATTTCTCTAAGTCTTTTTAATTCCCAGTAATCATCAGCTTTATCTCTATGGCGATTTCTTTTTATGTGATTATATAAACAGGCGTGAGTTCTTTCGCCTTGTATGAATTTATAGCCAAGTTTCTTTTCTGCCCATATTTCGAGGCAATGATAAGCGTGATAAAATAACCGACTGATAGTATTTCTTATTATGGTTTCTTTGTCTGCAATATCCAAAGTCTCTATCTTTTGTGCAAAGTTTCCATAATTTTCCCAATTGTAATTCATGATAATTTCCTTTGTAGAAAGAAAATATCAGATTCTGAATCACAAAGAAATTCGAAGCATTTTGAATTTTTGAATTTTCTAATTTTTTCCTGGGTTTCACTAGAAAACCTTTTATCCATTTTTACTTCAAGAAATTTAAAACTCGGATCTTCAAAATCAGATTCCATTGAAATACTAAATTTACTTATTTCTGGGAAAAAATTTAACATTGTTTTTATTATTTCTGGAAAATGGTTTAACAAATCTTCATGCTTTATAAGATAGTTTCTTATAGAATCAGGATTGATAAGAGATATATTACTTTTTTCTAACTCATTAAAAATACCTGTTATAAGCATATTATTAGTCCTCTGTTTATCGGCCTCTTTTATAGCATTTCTATCTATATTATAATCAGAACCAACGAAAGAAGGAATACAAGATTTTATATAAGCATTAGAAAAATTCTGTATAAAATTGTTTGCGTCAAATAATATCTCGGAGACAGAGTTAGACATTTATTTTTCCTCCGAGATAAAAGGTATATGTGACTTCTTTTATAGAATCTTGGTCGTATGCTTTGACTATAAAAGAAAAATAAAGTTTTCGACTATGAGTAACACCAACTTCAAGAGGTTTGGAGCTTCCAGAACCTAGAGGAGTGCCAAAATTATCAAGGTCCAGGATTATTTTTTTGCCTGAGTTATCGGAGGACGCTTTCATTTGAAGCGGTCCATTGGTTTTATGGAATCTAAGTTCAAAATGTAAATCAGCAATACATATTTCTGCACTATTTTCATCAGCTGTTAAAAAGCTACCTGAAGCAATGACCTCATATCCTCCAGATGTAACTGTCACCAAAGATTGAGAACCAGCCTGAGCAATAACATTTTCCATAATTTCCCCCAAAGATGGCTATATTTTACCATAAACTAGTTTATATGCCACCTATAAATTTACTGGTTGAATATGTAAAACAAAAGCCCCCTTCGACTGAAGAGGGCTTTGTGTTACTTGGCCAGATATGCTTCGATTGCTGCTTTGATTATTCCGGCTTGAGAATCGCCGGTTTCGGCGCACTTATCTTTGAATTTCTGGGCGAGTTCTTTGGGGACTCTCGCGCTGATCATAGTGTAATGTTCTGCATCATATTTCTTAATAGCTTTTCTGTTAGAGGCTGGGACTGTCATTTTATTACTCCGAAAAGATTATTGTCTTTAATGAATTCTTCTACTTCTTTAATTGTTTTACATACATCTTTGGGGATGTTGTAAGATATTTGGAAAGATTCGGTCTTGCTGGAAGCTGTCCAGGATTTCTTATTTTCTTTGATAGAAATGTTTTTGTTGTTAGTAGTAATAGCCTTCATAAAAATCTCCTTTGAATTAAATTGAAACTGTGCTAGAATTACTACCGGGTCTTACGTGAGTTGCAGCTCACTGCCCGGTTTTTGATTAGGCTCTGTCGCCCTTAAGAGTGATTGTTATTGTTACTTTCGCAACACTCTCGCACTTATTCAGTGCTTTCTTAAGGTCTTGCAGGGCCTTTTCTATGTCTTTCATTCTTATCACCTCCTTTCGATATATTAAATATATCATACCGTATGCGGTATGTCAATAAATTAATTATTTTTGTATTTTTTTTTATTATTTTTAATAAAAAAAATAATGCCAGATAACCACCCCTGTCTGACATTTTGCCAAAAATAGATAATCGTTTTTGGTTTGATTTTATTTACTGTTTATGCTACTTAGAGGGTATGCACTGTAATAGTCTTTAAGCAATAAATACAAACACTGTGATAATGCAATTTTAAAATATCTAAAAATACAAATTGCATGCAAATTTTTAATGGAGGCAAAATCGTGAGAAAAAAAGGTAGAAGGCCTAACAATTCTGGTATTTTTAATTGGAGAAAAGGGAAACTTTATGTCTATATGTCTGTTCCAGAATTTAAGGGTGACAAAACTAGAAAGCTTATTGGAATTTGCAAGACTCTCTCCGAGGGCGAAGAGGTAGTCAGAAATTATAAAACAAATAATGGAATGATTATTTCAACACTAGAAGCTAAGAAATCTATTGAAGAATACATGAACGACTGGCTGATTAAATGTCAGGGAAAGCAATCAAAGACTACGTTATCTCATTATAGATATTATATAAACAGAAATATAATACCATACATTGGAAACATTAAATTATTTATGCTTAAAAGCGATGACATTAATAATATGACAGCCAAATTGTATAAGAGAGGCTTATCTAAGAATACAATTCATTTAACAGTCCAAATATTAAATACTGCTTTGAATTATGCTGTTGAAAACGATTTCATAGCTAAGAATGTCATTAAAAAAGCAAAGAAGATAAAAAGTGAACCAAGAAAGAAGACTGTTCCTAATCGTGCTCAGATCGCGATGCTGATGAAACAATTCATGTTGGAAAAAGTATATAAGTTTCCATTATTATTTTGTTTGCTGCTAGGATTAAGAAGAGGTGAAGCATTAGCTGTTAAATGGGAAGATATAGATTTTAATAATAACTATTTAAAGGTAAATAAACAGATAGTGTGCGAAGAAGGTCGCACAGTTGTTAGAAAACCAAAGACCGATAGTTCAATAAGAAATATATTAATGCCCAAAGTGCTGGTTGATGAGTTGGTGAAGGTATCATCTGCTGATAGATTTGGTTTTATTATTAAACATAGTGAAAGGAAACTGTATTCTTTTCATCGCTGTTTAGTCAAGATATGCAATAATCTGAATATAAAAAATGTTACATTACATTCATTAAGGCATGCCAATTCTACTTATTTACTTAATGGTGGAGCTTCCCTTGATGCTGTCAGCAGACATCTGGGCCATTCTAGCGTAAGTGTTACCGGTGATATATATGCACACGAAATACATGGAACACAAGAGAAGGAAGCAGCAATAATTAATAAATTAGTAATTGATAGCTTGTCAGATGTCGAATAATTTTGTAGAATAAAAGGAAAGAACAGGCTTATACATCTGCTGATGTAGTTCTTAGGAATGTTACATGCACACCTTTGGTGAGAAAGCGACAATTCCCAGCGTTTTCTTAACCACTAGGCCCCGCTTTTGATGAGGGGTAGGGGGTAGTGCGAAAAGTGCACGGGTCCTCCGGCTTTTTTGGTCCATTGAGGGTCGGGCGCACCACCAAAAACGCACGGTCAGAGTCATTTTGCTCCAATACCGTGTCTTAGACTGGGAATATCAAATTGGCAAAATTAACAGTTAGCGCTAAGGTTATTGCAAATTTTTTCGGAATAGCAGAACGCACAATTAGAAGCTGGGTTCAGAAAGGAATGCCTCGCGTTGCTGACGGCGTTTATAACCCTAATGATTGTTTTGAATGGTGGAACGAGTTTTTTAATACTGGTTCCAGAAAAAAGAACAATGGTGACGGTGACGAATCAGAAAGCTTCGAAGATGTTAAGGAAAGATTCTGGGCTGCGAAGGCCGGAAACGAAGAACTGAAGTTTGAAAAAACAAAAGGTAAGCTTGTTTCAAAAGAGGAAGTAGAGAAAGAATTTGCTGAGCGTTGCGCTGATCTGAAAACTTCCATGCGCGCTTATCGTTTCAGACTTCCCCCGATTCTTGAAGGTAAGAACCGCGAGGACATGGCCCAGGAAATAGAAAAAGAAAATAGAAGAGTTTTTGCTGCTTTCTGCAGAGAAGGCAAATTCATTCCTAAGGGCATAGAAGAAGAATTAGAAAAATTAGAAAAGAAGGAAGTTGCTGCCAGAAAGAAAAAAGCACCAAAAAGAGGTGTTAAATGAGTTATAACTTTTTTTCTGAAAGTGTGATAGAAGCATTAACCTGGCCACCTGACTGCGGTGTTGTTGAATGGGTTGAAAGCCATAGAGTTATAAGCAAAGGTTCAGCGGAGCCAGGACCGAAAAAAATAAGCAGAACTCCAAACCTAAGAGCGGTTTATGAATGGTTCGGTGATTATACCGTCAGGGAAATAACATGTCAGAAACCTGCTCAGTGTGGCTTTACTGATTTAATTGTAGATTTGATTCTCTGGATATGTGACAATGATCCGTCACCGGTTGCTTTGTTCTTAGCTGATAGAGAAACAGCCAGAAAAATAATGAAATCTAGAATAATTCCTGCTTTGACTGCTATGGGCAGAATCAAAGACACCGACAATACCAGAAAAAAAGAAGCTACAAGATTTGAATGTTCTTTACCCAACGGTTTTTATTTGATTGTTGGCTGGGGTTCGTCTATTGCTCAGACAGCGTCAATGTCTTTCAAATATGTTTTTTTGCGACGAAATTAATAAGCCTGGTTATGATGTAAACGGTGAAGAAGGTAATACTCTTGGCCGTCTGCGCGAAAGAATGGAAACGTATCCTGATTCAAAGTTTATAAAATTTTCAACACCGACAACAGACGCTGGAAGAGTTACCAAAGAACTAGAAAAAGCAGATGTTATTTATGATTTCTGTGTTGCCTGCCCTGACTGTGGCGCGATGCAGCCATTAACTTTTAATAACGTAAAATGGGAAGGTGGCCATAAGGCAACGACTTCCCAGATTGAAGAAACAGCTAGATACGCATGTCCATTTTGTGGATCTCTTTGGACAACCGCCCAGAAAAATATAGCAGTCGAAAAAGGTATTTTCATTCCAAGAACAGAAGTAAAGAAACCAAGGCATATCGGCTTACAACTACATAGACTTTCAAGCCTCTTTAAGGGTGGCTTTTTGGAAAATATGATTGAGCGATGGTGTAAAGCCCAAGAAGAAGGACCTTCAGAAATACAGAATGTCATCAATTCTGTATTTGGAGAACCATGGGTTAATAGAGTCACAGCGCCAGACAGTGAACGTCTCAGGATTCTTCACGCATGCATAGCAGATTA
>JAZUDR010000068.1:0-15637 GCA_045639725.1 Candidatus Avigastranaerophilus sp.
TGGAGATGATGTTACTCACCCGGTTCCAGATAACACTGGCTATATCACAGAAGGTCAGTTCTATCTTAAGGGCGGCGTTATCGACCCGTTCGGTTCTCTTTCTCGTTTGAAACAGCAGGTTAACGGTAAAACAAGAGACGACCACCGTGCTATCATGGACGGTTGTATCCAGCTTTATTCAAAATGCCGTGAAACTCGTGAAAAGCGCGCAATGGGCTTTGAAATGTCTGACTGGGACAACAAACTGTTGAACTACGGTGATGACTTTGAAAAGAACATTATGAGCTTCTCAAGCAATATCGGTTTGTTTGACGCATTAGACCTTTGCTGGAAGCTTTTGGCTAAGCATTTTGAACCAAGAGAAACCGGTATCCGTTCTAACCTTTGTGAAAAATACTGGCCTAAAGACCAGGCTTAAGCGTGAGGCATTATGGCTGATAAAATCAAAAAAACCAGGCCTGAATTACTGAAGCAGAGACAGCAACTGACTCGCTTCAAGCGATTCCTGCCAACTTTGGTTCTTAAGAAACAGCAGATTCAGTCTGAAATCCTTAAGGTCCGAAATGAAGCACGCAAGCTGGATGAACAGATGGCTCAGATCATTGCTCATAGCGAGGAATGGTCACTGCTGTTCAGTGAATCCATGCCAGGCCCGGTAACTAGACTTGTGAAGGTAAAAAATATCCAGCGTGGTATCCGCAATGTTGCTGGTATAGACCTTCCTGTAGTCTCAGGAGTTGAATACGAAATAAGCGACTTCTCCAGATTAGCCACTCCACCATGGTTGGATGCTGGTTTGGATTTTGTTAAGTCTCTTATGGAACTGCGTGAGCAGGTTAAGATACTCCACGAACAGGAAGCTCTTCTGCAACAGGAGCTGCGCAAGGTAACCCAGCGTGTTAACCTCTTCGAAAAGGTAATGATACCTAACGCAAAGGCTAACATTAAGCTGATTAATATCGCTTTGGCCGAAGAACAGACATCTGCTGTATGCCGTTCTAAGGTCGCCAAGGCTAAGGCATAAGGAGAATAAATCATGATTACTAAAATGAAAAAGATTCTTCTTGCCGGTAAGATAGAAGATAGAGAAAAAGTTCTGACTGTTCTTCGCTCAACAGAATCTGTTCATGTTGATGCTGCCGTTCCTGAAAAAATCAGAATCCCGGAAGCATTAAGCGCAGAATATGAAGATTGTGCTCAGGCATTGTCAATTCTTTCTCAGCTTAGTGCTAAGAATGATGAAGATTGCCTCGAAACCCCGGGCACTCCAACAAGACTTGTTGAAGAAACTCTGGCACACAATAAGAATATTGCTGAACTGAAGAATAAACTGAATAATGTTACCCGCGAATTTGAAGAAGTAAACAAGTGGGGTAATGTTGGCTTAAAAGACATCGAAGTATTAAAGAATGCAGGCGTAAATGTTGCTTTCTTTAAGGGCTATGCTGATGATATTGAAGAAATAGAAGCAGAATGTGCCGAAGTTGTCTTTGAAAAGGATTCTTTGGATGTTATTGTCGCTTTTTCCCGCAATGAAATTAAGGCATCTGAAAAGTTCACCGAAATTTCTGCTCCGAAGCGCGAAATTCCTCAGGTAACTGATGAAATCCAGGCTTTGAATAAGTCAATTCAGGACAACGAACATGCCTTGCTTTGCCTGAAGCAGCGATACGAAGACATCGAAGCTCATTTCCAGAAGCTTGGAAACAAGAAACGCTTCAAAGAAGTTGAAACAGGTGTTTTCTGCGAAGATTCACTCTTTGTTCTGACTGGCTGGTGCCCTGTTGATAAGACAGAAGCTCTCCAGAAAGCCTTTGAAGAAGCTGGCGTGGCTGTTGGTATCGATTTTATCGAACCAGAAGAAGGCGATAATCCTCCAACTAAGCTTGAAAACAAAACCTATGCAGCAAGTGTTGAACCACTTCTTAAGTTCATGGGTATGATTCCTGGTTATTACGAACCGGATACAAGCTTCTACTTCCTGTCTTCACTTATCATCTTTGCTTCATTCATTCTGGCTGACCTCGGCTATGGCTTGCTTCTCGCTTTGCCGTTAGCTATAGGTTATAAAAAACTGCTGGAAAAGGGTGTCGATGCTAAATTGCTAAGATTGCTGCTGTTTATCACTACTGGAACAGCTGTTTACGGGCTTATTACCAATTCCTGCTTTGGCTTCCAGCCATTTGGTTTCGGTTTCGACCCGGCTACTCCAGAAACTAGCGGTGGTAACATGCTTCTGTGGCAGAAATTGTGCCTCTTCATCGGTGCAATTCACCTGACTCTTGCTCACGTTATGAAGATTATGAGAAAACAGAAGGACCTCTCCATTGTTGGGGAAATCGGTTGGCTCATATTCCTGTGGGCTATGTATGGTCTCCTTTGCCCATTAGTTGCCGGCAGTGATCTCGGATTTTTCAGCTTCTCAAGCAAAATCACTTTGTTTGGTTGCGAACAGATATTATATGTCTGGATGTTTGAACTCTCTGGTCTCATGATTCTGTTCTTCACTGAACCACAGAAGAACATTATCAAGGCTATAATGGCAGGTCTCGGTTCAATAGCTTCCAATGCTTCTGGAATGTTCTCAGATATTCTGAGTTACATCAGACTTTGGGCTGTTGGTCTTGCTGGTGGCAAGGTTGCCGGTGCTTTCAATGATATTGGCAGCATGGCAGCAGCTATACCTGTTGTTGGTGTTCTGATTCAGATTATAATTTTTGTGTTCGGTCATATATTGAATATAATTCTCAGTTGTATCTCAATTTTGGCACATGCAGTTCGTCTTAACCTGTTAGAATTTTCTAACCATCTCGGTCTTGAATGGTCTGGCCGTGCATACGACCCATTCAAGGAAAACAATAAAACTTTGTAAATAATCTAAGGAGTTAATAAAATGGAAGCAACTACAATGCTCGCACTTGGTAAACTTTCTCTTGGTCTTATTATGGGCTTCGGCGGTCTCGGTAGCTCTCTCGGCGTTCTCGCTGCTGGTTCTGCTGCTGCTGGTGGATGGGCAAAAGAAGGTAAAGAAGGTAAGCCACTTTCTGGTACTTTCGCAGGTATCGTTGGTATGCCTGTCAGCCAGACTCTTTACTGCCTCCTTCTCTACATTATGATGTCTCCATACGCTTCTGTAGAAGCTAATGGTCCTATCCTTTTCGGTATCGCTCTTGGCGTTGGCTTCTGCCAGTTCATTTCTGCTTATGCACAGGGCAAAATCGGTGGCGCTGGTATCAGATGTCTTGCTGAAAACGGTGGCAATGGTTTCGGTTATATCGTAATGGCTATGGGTATTGCTGAATCAATCGCTCTCTTTGCTCTTGTTACAGGCATTCTCATTCTCAACTCCAACATTATGACTCAGGCAGTTACTGCTGCAACTCAGGCTGTTGGCTAATCACTGAAAAAAGAAGCTCCCTCATGGGAGCTTTTTTTTTGCAATAAATATCATTGGCTTGTACTTATGCTTATTTCAGTGTATACTACACCGAAATATTTTTATTTTAGTGGAGATACTTGGTTGAATGAAGCCCGAAACGCAAGATGGAAGTAAATTTGATAAGCATATGATATTTATCATTGCTTTAATCTGTTTGAGCGGCTTGTTTTATGCCAGGTCTCTTTTCGCTCAGGAAATAGAACTTGTAGCTTCTGCTTCAGCAGAGGTTTCTGCTCCTGCTGATGTTTCTGCTCCTGCTGAGGCTTCTGTAGATGCAACAAATACCGAGCCAGATAACGATTTTAATTCAATCTGTGCTAATATAACAGAATGGTTTTGTAATGCTGTAGCTTCTTTTACACAACAGAATAATGCTGATGTTGCAAGTCTTACTTTAGAAACTTCTGTTGAAGCCACAATTGAGCCAGAACCTGCAGATGATTCAAATGAAATCTTAGCTTGGTTCAATGAAGGGTTAAGGGCTTATTGTGCAATGAATCAGGCTGGTATGATAGCTTCAGAAACTGTATCTGTAGAAGTAACGCAGTCGGCTGAAGTTAAAGTGTTTTATATGATACTTGATTTTTCAAAGCAGATTATTAAGGATAGTCATTTTGATGATGTTAAAGAGTTTTTTAAATCTGCTTACGAAGCATTTAATACTGCAGCCACACTTGATTTACCTGCAGAAGTAGATTTGCGGGCAGTCAAAGATTTGAATCAAAGCTTCAGGTTTACGTTTTCAAGCAGAATGATGGATTTTCAGAGCTCCTGCGCTACGATTACACCTGGTTTGCTGAAGGAAGAAGTCTGGTCTCCTGATTATAGAAGCTTAGTTGTCGTGCCAGAGAAGATGAAGCTGGGCACAGAATATACGATAACCATAGCTACTGCCACTTTGAATGCTGAAGGCTTTCCTTTAAGCGAAGCGACTGTAATCCATTTCTCTACATTCAGCCCGGAACCAGCCTCAATTACAATGGTCACACCGTTGGATAACGCAGTCGGAGTTGCTACTGGAGCTACTATTATTCTGCATTTTTCAAAAGATATCATCTGGGACCCGGATTATTCTCCCGCTTCTTTTTCTGTATATAACGAAAGCACAATGCAATACGTTCCTTTGTGCCCAATAACAGCCTATAATAAGAAAACTCTGGCTTTGATTCCTGAAAACGATCTGGACATCGAGTCTAAATACAGCGTAAACATTCTAAGTGGCATTAAAACCTACGTTGAAGAAGTTGACGAAGACCAGCCTGAAGTCGCTTCCGCCACCTTCTACTTCTCCACTTCATACTAACCTCTTCTACTGACTTAGACCCCCTTTTGTAAATGGGGGTAGGCGGGATTTTCCTGCTAACAATCGCAAAACACAAACCTACGCAGGCAAACTACAGACTAACTAATACCGAGTTCCTGCTTCGAGCTTCCAGCTTCGAGCTTCGAACTTCCAGCTTCCAGCTTCCAGCTTCCAGCTTCCAGCTTCGAACTTCGAGCTTCGAGCTTCGAACTTCCGGCTTCCTGCTTCAAGCTTCGAGCTTCCAGCTTAGAGCTTCCGGCTTCCTGCTTCCAGCTTCCAGCTTAGAGCTTCGAGCTTCGAGCGGCCTGCTTGCTCTCGGCCAAAAGCCAATAGCCAATAGCCAAAAGCCTATTGAAACATACTTTATACTCTCTATCTAATGCATTCTATTCCATTTTATGATATACTATTGAAAAATCGTTTTAATAAATAGGAGTAACAAACCCTATGGGTCGTTTTTTTGGAACTGATGGTGTCCGTGGTCTTGCTAACCGTTTCCCGTTAGATGGAAACACTGCTTATCGTATTGCTCAGCTCGCTGCTAAGCATCTCTTAGATAATCACAAGAAGCATGGAAGACCCTTCTTTGTAGCCAAAGATACAAGACGCTCCGGCGATTTGCTGGAACATGCAGTTGCAGCTGGCGCAGCTTCAATGGGCGCAGAAGTAAGACTCCTAGGCGTTATTCCTACTCCAGCCCTGGCTTATATCACAAAAGAACTTCAGGGCATGGGCGCTATTATGATAAGCGCTTCCCACAATCCATTCCAGGATAACGGTATCAAGGTTTTCGGCCCTGACGGCTATAAAATCAGCGATGATATAGAAGAAGCCATTGAAAAGGACCTTATCGGCAATACTAAATACGAAATGCCAACCGGTGAAGGTGTTGGAATTATCAATAACGACACTACCTCTGTAAAATTCTGGCTTAATCATCTGGCAAAGGTTTGTGGTGAAAATACAAGCCAGCGCAGAATGAAGATTGCTTTGGACTGTGCTAATGGTGCACTTTCTAACTGGGCTCCAAAGTTTTTCTCTGACTTAGGTTATTCTGTTGACGCTATCGGAACAAATCCAGACGGTATCAATATTAACAAGGGTGTTGGTTCAACCTGCATCAGTTCTCTTGTTTCCATGATGAAGAAGGAACGCTTCGATATCGGTTTTGCTTTTGACGGCGATGCTGACAGATTAATCTGTGTGGACAGCGACGGCGAAGTTGTTGACGGCGATTTTATCCTTGCTATTACTGCTAAGTTCCTGAAGGACCGCGACAAGCTTCCTGGAAATACTCTCGTAACAACAGTTATGGCTAACCTTGGTCTTGACCTTGCTATGCGCAAGCATGATATCAAGATACTTAAGACCAAAGTCGGCGATAGATTCGTTCTTGAAGAAATGCTCAAGCGTGGATATGTTGTTGGCGGCGAACAGAGCGGTCATATTATTCTTACTGATTATTCCACAACAGGTGACGGTTTGCTCACTGCCTGCAATATGCTGAGAATAATGCGCGAAACCGGTTCTGCTCTTAAGGAACTTAGAACTGTTATGTATAAGCTTCCTCAGGTCCTTGTTAACATCAAGGTAAAGAACAAGGATTTTGCTTCTGTTCCTGAAATTACTGATAGCATTAAAAACGCTGACGAAGTATTATCCGGCCGTGGACGCATTCTTGTAAGACCTTCCGGCACTGAAAATCTAATCAGAGTCATGGCAGAAGGGCCTGATGAAGCAGAAATCAAAAAGCTTGTAGAAGGTATTGCTAAGGTCGTTGGCGAGCACCTCTGCTGATTTTATTTATTATGAAACAGCTTTGCTTTAAAAGGTGCCTGTCTGTAATAGTTTTATCTATTTTATTGTTGCAGCTTACGGGCTGCTGCAATAAGAAACCTAAGGTGACAGCGCCTGTTAGTCCTATCATAAAAAATACCGATAATAACCGTGAAGCTGTTGTTGAAGAATCTGACAAGCTGTTAAAGAAAACAGGGTTAAGCTATTCAGTTGATAGCACTGTTAAAAGTGCGGTAAATAGATCTGTGCCTATGCAGCCAAGCGGCATGGGGAATTTTGAAATACAGTATCTTAAAGGGGTTAACCTCTTGGAACAGGAAAAACTGGCCGAAGCCCTGACTGTGTTTAAGGATATTCTGGAACGCTATCCGGATGGGGAAGAGGCTAGTGTGGCTGCTCTCTGTGTAGCTGAAATTTATTTCAGAATGAAGAATAACGAAGGCGCGCTTAATCTTTACAAAGAAATCGTAAAAAAATATCCTGGCACTCAGGCTGCTATGAATGCGGCTGAGGGGATAAAATATCTTGAAACCTTCGAACGCTATGAAAAGAATTATATAGCTCCGGAACAGGAAGACCGCCGCAGGAGGGGAAGATGACCCACAAAAAGGCTTTCACATTTGTTGAAATTCTTATTGCTACCTTCATCATAGGGGTAGGGGTTTTGCCTGTCCTCACAATGTTTTTGAGCGGAACACGAACGATTGAAAGCGGTGGGGTCATGTTCCAGGTGGCAGTAGCCGCACAGAATATCATGGACCGTGTCAGAAGCGATACTTTCCTATGGGAAAGCATGCCTGTAAAACTGGAAATACCTTCCGATAACGACCGTGGATTGAGTTTATCCAGTGAACTGAAAACTCACTACAAAGCAAAAGCATTTTTAAATATTGACGTTGCCGAAGGTCATACTGTTGCGAACACCGGTGATAAGGAAGAAAACCTTTATCGTATAGACCTTAAGATAACATGGGTGGAAAATGGTATTCAGAAGCAGTATACGCTGATGAACTACCGTGCCAATACCAACACCTTCAATTACAAGACTTCAACGAGGTTCAGATAATATGAAAAAGAAATCTGGTTTTACTCTCGTTGAACTTGCTATTGCTGTTTTAATCATTTCATGTATCTCAGTTGTTCTCATTATTGTTCTGAGAGGCAACCTGAATACTATGAATATGGGGCAGAAGCATATGAATTTTAATCAAAAAATAGCTTTTGCCACTCGAAGGATGTTTTATGATCTGAAGGCCATCAATCCTATGATTTCAGAAAGCGGACAATTCGGTTACTCTGTAAATGGTGAAGCAATCGGAGATGCAAAACCGCGCATGGTTCTGATTAATAAGTATTCTGACGGGCAATATGAAATAGAATTCACCAGACAGGAAAACTTTGATTCAATGAAATTATATCGAATCAAGTTCTATTTAAAAGATGGGAACCTGATTAGGGAGGAAAGAAATCCCGTTGGTAAGGTTAAAACAGAAGTGATTATGGAAAAGGTCACTTTATTTGAAGCCGATAATGACCCGTCTGATATAAAGCAGATTTATGTTGCCTTTGTGGCCAGTGATCCGGAAAACAAGATTAAACCGGAAAAAATTGATTTTGCCGTCAGACTGGAAACAGATTTTGTCTGTGTTAAGAAATTTGAGGATGTAGCAAGATGATTAGAAGAAGAAAGAGTGGCTTTATTGCTTTTGTATGTCTGTTTCTGCTTGTCATATTTGCTCTGATGGGTATTGCATACTGGTATAGTTCAAGAATGAACACAGACATGTTCTATATGGAATCCTTGCGCATAAAGGCCAAGAACTATGCTCAGGCCGGGATTGAAACAGTAAGAATCAATGTTAGGAACAATATTAAATTTGAAAAGAACTTTGACATGGATCTTGCTACCAATAACCATAAAGACTATAAAAAAGAGTTTGAAGACGGTGGCTTCAGGGTCATATCGATAAAACCACTGGTTGTTAATGGCGTAGAATACAGAAATCAGCCACACTTTGTAAAAGGAAGGCTTACCGGTAGTTTTGACGCCTGGAGCGTTAAGGTTGAAGGCTATATAAAGAAGCCTTCTGTGGTTGTTGAATTAGATACTATTATCAGAGTATTTCACGAAAATGCAGTTTATTAACCAGAAGGGAGCATGAAAAAGATGTCTTTTAAGCATAATTCTTTGATAACTTTGGCTGTTAGCCTGCTCCTGCTTGGAAATATGCACAGCTGCTCTGCTCAGGTTGCTGAGTCTTCTGGGAAAGTAAACGGCGATGTTTACGGTCAGATTAAGGTAATTGGCGATGTGGACGGTGATGGCTACAAAGATCTGGTATTTGGCGGAACAGATGGTAAGGTTCACTTATACTCTGCTGCCGGTAATGAAATTTTCAGACCGCCGTATTGGCCAGCGCAGCTTGACGCTCCTATTGTGAGCGACGTTGAAGTGATGTCCTTTGGCGGTTCATCAAATATTCTTGTCACTACTATGTCTGGTTCTATTTTCTGTCTTGATTCTTTGGGAAAAACGAAATGGGCGAATACCGATGCCTGTAAGAGTGAGCACAGCGGCGGCATTGATGTTATTGACACGGTAAGAACCTCTGGACCAGTTGTTTTTGAGAGCAATGGCATGGGTTCGGAAATAGCTTTCAGCACAAGTTCTGGACGTGTGATGCTGCTTGATAGCAATGGCATTACAACTCAGGTTATTGATGCTGGTGGCGCTGTTGAAGGGGCTCCAATACTGGCTGATATTGATAAAGACGGAGTTCTTGATGTTGCCGTAAAGAACAACAATGGCAAAATGACTGTTCTCAATCGCGGCACAGGCGAAACCTTCGAGTGGAATGCTTCGAGAAGGATTAACGACGGGCAATGGCCATACTGTGCTGATGCATGCGATATAAACGGTGACGGTATTCCGGAATTTGTAACCACTGACCCTGGTGCAGGCTCAAAAGTTAGCATCTGGAGTCCTGATGGGAAGAAGATTTCTGAATTTGGCATCACAGAAGGTTCTCATAGTGCTCCCCAGATTGCTGATATGGATGGCGATGGGGTGGATGATTTCATTATAACCCAGGCCAATGGTGAAGTTATTGTCTGTGATAAAACAGGTAAAGTTAAAAAGGGCTGGCCTTATCGTTCAGATCTCGCCATAATTGGCGCTCCACAGATAATTGATATAGACGGTGACGGTTATAACGAAATAGTTTTTACGGCAGCAAATATCAATGGCAAGGAAGATATGGCTGGTTGTGTTGTTGCGTTGAACAAATCAGGAAAGGTTCTTGATGAGTATCCGAAGTATATTGGAAAAAGCTATTCAAAGCCGACCTTTGCTGATTTAGATAACGATGGTTATCTTGAAATGATTGTTGCTGGCGGTATTGGTTTTACTGGCAATCAGATTCATATTTTCAGAACAAAAGCTGCGCTCAAGACTAAGATTGCTGTAATATGGCAGGAAACCTTGTATAAATGAGAAACATAAAGAAAAGTATTTTATTGTTGGCTTTATTGTCTGGTATTGCTTGTCCAGACCTTTTGGCCCATACTGATGAGGATATCAATGGATTCTTAAAAGCAGGTAAGTTCTGTTACCAGAAGGGGTTGCTCGATGAAGCAACTCTGGAATTTGAAAATGTTCTCATTATGGACAAAACCAATTTGCAGGCAAAGCTGTGGCTTACCCAGATTTATATTGATAAAAAAGACCTTAAGCACGCTAGAAAGCTATTGTCTGAAGCCTCCCTTGAAGCGCCTGATAACAATAGGGTAAAGGAATTGCAGAAGCTTTTGGGTATTTCCTATAAAGATGTAAAGCCTGACCTGGTTGATCCTGTAATTGCAGAAACAATAAATAGCATTGCTTCCGCTACTAAGAGCAGAAAATACGGATTGGTCATTCCCGAAGATAAGGTTGTTGAAGAAAATCTTGAAAAGAAGCTGCTGACGTTCAATAATGAAACCTTTGACGAAAAGAATGAGGTTATTCAGACTATTGAAAAGGCTAAGGAAGAAATCAAGAGAACCAGACTCGATATAAACAACTATGTTACGGATAAAGACAGTCCGCTGGCGCCTGTTTTTACACTATACAACACTTATGGCATTGCAAAGGCTCTGGATAAATATTTTGAAATGGTCATGGCCGACCCGTCGCTGGCTTCTAAGGATGATAAGGGGCTGATTGACGAGGGTGAACAGATATATTCTGTTCGTTTTACCGAAAATGCAGATGACCCGGATGCGCGTTATTACTTTGGTTGCATAAAATTCGTAAATGGTGAATATGATAACGCAGAAGAAATATTGAAGCCTTTCAGGACGAATCCCGGCGTTTATGGCGCAAGGCTGAAACCGTTCTTTGCCGGCTTAGACAAGTGGCAGGAACAGGAAAGACAGCGAATGGCTGTTGCTAAGTATGAAGAAGAGCAGCGTCTTGCCAGGGAAGCTAAGGAAAAGCAGGAAGCCGAAGAAAAGAAGAACGACGTTTGGGAACAGGTTAAGAATCAAGGCTCCAATAAAGATAAAGAAGAAAACAAAAACTCTGACCTTGCTGCAGCCAGTGACAAGGCTGAGGCTAATAAAATTCATACTGAAGCCTATGCACTTTATAAAAAGGGCAAGCTGGACGATGCTATTGCAAAATTTGATGAGGCTATAGCTAAGGACCCGAATAACCCTGAATTTAACTATCATCTTGGACTGGCCTGGACAGATAAGGGTTTGGCAGGTGATACTGCTGCTTTTGACAATGCAGTAACAGCGTATCAAAAAGTTATAAGCTCTGCCCCTGACAGTAAGTTAGCAAAAGATGCCACTTCAATGATTAACGACATCCAGCAGGCCAAGCACAGCCTCGGCGAACGATAATTTCTAAAACCCCCTTTCGTAAAGGGGCAATCTCCTAAGACCCCCTTTCGTAAAGGGGGGTAGGGGGGATTTCCTGCTAACAATCGCAAAGCACAAACCCACGCCGGCAAACCACAGACTATCTAATACCGACTTCCTGCTTATAGCTTCCAGCTTCCAGCGGTCTGCTTGCTCTCGGCCAAAAGCTAATAGCTAGCAGCTAGAAGCCTATTGAAACAAGCCTTATACATACCTTGGTATCGAAGCATAAACCTTTCAGCTATTGGCTGCTGGCCGAGAAAAAGTATCGTTTAGCACCAACTCGGTCTAATCAGCAGAAACTATCTAATAGCGTCAGCTAAACAATCCCCTCCTAGCAGCTTTGCTGCGCCCTTCTAGTCGCGAAGCCACGCCCTCTTAGGCCTTCGGCCGCCCTCCAGCGAAGCGGCCCTTTTATAACCGGTTTCAGCAACTACGCTTCTAACTTTTACCAAGCATGTACAGATTATTACACTACTTTTCTTGACTAGTACAAAGCAATGGTGCGTGATTCGGAAAAAGTGGCAAAAACTGTTGTAAAATTGCGGAAAAAATGGCAAAATATGTAATATAAACTCAGAAAAAGTGGCAAAACATGGAAAGAAAAGCTATCGAACAATTGATTAAATGGCAAAAGTCGGAAGATAGAAAGCCTTTAATTTTAAAAGGTGCCAGGCAGGTAGGTAAAACCTGGCTAATGCGGGAATTCGGAAATTCTTTTTATGACGACTGTGTTGAATTTAACTTCGATAAAGATGTTCGCTTGAATTCTATTTTCGAAAATACTAAGGATCCATTCAAAATTATTGAAATGCTTGGTATTTTTGCTGGCAAAAAAATAGAACCTGGCAAAACTTTGATAATATTTGACGAAATCCAGGAATGCTCAGAAGCTTTAAATTCATTAAAATACTTCAATGAGGAAGCTAACGGATATCATGTTATCGCGGCTGGCAGCCTGTTAGGAACCATGCTTGCCCAGCCCAGGTCTTATCCGGTAGGGAAGGTAAACCTGCTTAAAATATGCCCTTTGGATTTCGAAGAATATCTTGCAGCAATTGATTGTAATTTGTGTGAATACTATAGAAACATTAAGATTACTGATGTTATTCCTGAACTTTTTCACAATATGCTTCTGGAGCATTATAATAAGTATTTAATTGTGGGTGGTATGCCTGAATGTGTTGATTCATGGGTAAACAGCAGGAACATAGAATATGTGGAAAAGAAACAGAGGGATTTACTTGCGTTATATGAAAATGATATTGCAAAGCATAATGGTAAAATAAATACCGGTCGTGTTCTGCTGGTCTTGCGGAGTATTGCTTCACAACTAGGTAAGGAAAATGAAAAATTTATCTATGGGGCATTGAAATCCGGAGGCAGGGCAAGAGAATTTGAAGAAGCCATAGAATGGCTGGTTTCTGCTGGTTTACTGAATAGGATTTATAATATTTCTAAGCCTGAGCATCCGCTTCCGGTTATGGATATTCTTGATTGCTTCAAATTGTTCTGGTTTGATACAGGCTTGATAAAACAGCAGGCAGGAGTTGATAATAAGGCCATTTTAACCCAGAATGATTATCGCTTTAAGGGACCTTTGACCGAAAATTATATTTTGCAGCAGTTTATCGGTAAATTTGATGTGGAGCCTCGCTATTTTAGCTGGAAGTATGGAGAATTGGACTTCGTTATTCAATATGGTTCTGAAATAATTCCTATAGAAGTAAAAGGCGGTGAAAAGAAGTCCGCCGCTTCCTTTAAATCTTATATAAAGAAGGCTTTACCTCAATATGCTATCAGATTTTCCAAGATGAACCTCATGACCAATGGCAGCATCTTAAACATCCCATTATACCTGGCTCCCAGACTAACTGACTTTCTATCCTAAACCAGAGTAGTGACTTGCAGTTTGATATATAATAAATAAAATATTTGTGTTAAGTAGGTCTAAGACCCCCTTTCGTAAAGGGGGGTAGGGGGGATTTTATCCGCTCCACGCAGTGGCCTTCTCAAACACTCGGGTTGGTGGTAGGGGGGATTTTCCTGCTAACAATCGCAAAGCAGAAACCATCGTAGGCAAACCACAGACTATCTAACACCGACTTCCTGCTTATAGCTTCAAGCTTGAAGCTTAAAGCTTATTGAAACACACTTTATACTCTTCCCAACATATGCACCCGCCAACCACTAACCCACGCAGGCAAACTACAGACTTCCTAACACCGACTTCCTGCTTATAGCTTATAGCTTGAAGCTTAAAGCTTTGGTTGGTGCTATTCTAAAAGTAGACACGAATAGGAAAAATGTGATATGCTTTTTGATTATAGTTGGAAAAATGTGATATTTTTACTTTAAATATGTGGAAAAATGTGATGGGAAAAATTAGAAAAACTATTCTGAGAAGAAAGATTGATCAATATTTAACTGCCTGGAAAAATGATTCGGAACATTTGCCTCTGATAGTAAAAGGCGCTCGACAGATTGGTAAAACAGAATCTATCAGATTTTTTGCGTCACAGAACTATATAAACTGCATTGAGATAAATTTTGTTTTGCAACCAGAGTATCGTGACATTTTTGATGATGGTTATACGGTAGATAGAATAATAAGAAACATATCAGTCCATAACAGTGATTTTGTTTTTGAACCCGGGAAAACTCTGATTTTCTTTGATGAAATACAAAAATGCCCCAATGCTGCAACTTCCTTGAAGAGTTTTAAGCAGGACGGTAGATACGATGTAATTTGTTCTGGCTCGCTGATGGGTATTTATTATCAGGAAATAGAATCTAATAGTGTGGGTTATAAAGAGGATTATCTGATGTATTCAATGGATTTTGAAGAATATTTATGGGCCAAAGGATATTCAGATGAATTTATTGCTTCTTTGTTAAAAAATATGATTGCTGTTGAACCATTACCAAATGCAATATTTAGCGAGATGAATGATTGCTTTAGGGAATATATGCTATTAGGTGGAATGCCTGCTGTTGTTGATAAATTTATAAAACAGAAAAACTATTCCGGCATTCTTAAAATGCAGAGGCAGTTGCTTCTTGACTACGAGGAAGATATTACAAAGTATGCATTAGGAATGGAAAAAGCTAAGATATTAAATGTATATAGAAAAATTCCTGTTTTCTTAGGCAGCGAAAATAAAAAATATCAGATTTCTAAGATAGCTAGGGGAGCCCGGAATCGTGAGTATATAGGGGCGATTGATTGGTTGGCAGCTGCTGGAATTATTAATCTGTGCTATTGCATGAGTGAACCGTCTTTGCCATTAAAAGGAAATTATAATCCTGATTTTTACAAGATTTACTATGGCGATACCGGCCTTCTGATAGCTGCTTTGGACGATGAAGCGCAGCAGGATCTTAGAGATAATAAAAATTATAACGTTTATAAAGGTGCAATTTTTGAAAATATTGTTGCTGAAGCTTTATTGAAGCAAGGATACCCTGTTTATTTCTACCGTAATGAAAAAAGCACTATTGAGATGGATTTTATGCTGCGAGACAGGGTTTCTATTGTTCCTATCGAAGTAAAGGCGGTAGATGGGGCTACTGTTTCATTAAGAAACATGATAAGCAATAAGAATAATAAATTCAGCGACATAAAATACGGAATCAAATTATCTGGCAAAAATATAGGTAACAACGGACAATTCTATACATTTCCATATTTTTTAACGTTTCTTCTTAAGAGATTTCTGTCTCAAAAATAGTATCAGCTTCAATGCATTGGGCATAACACTAAGCAGGTTAGGGTAAAGCAGAAACAACCTAACAGCACCGGCTAAACAATCCCCTCCTAGCAGCTTTGCTGCGCCCTTCTAGTCGCGAAGCGACGCCCTCTTAGGCCTTCGGCCGCCCTCCTGGCACCAACGTCGCGCCCTGAATTTAGTGAAAAAATAGTGAAATTTTAGTGGAATTTTTAGCTGTAATATCGCATACTAAATTAGAGGTAATTGCTTTATGATAAAGGTTCTATTGACTTGACGGAGAATCCGAGTGTATATTAGTGCAAAGTTTGGGATATATAGAGTAAAGTTTGCACTAGGAGGTCGGGTATGATTAAGCGGGATTGTTATATAAAGCAGCTTATAGCAAAAAAAGATAATGGTTTAGTAAAAATTATTACTGGTGTCTGATTTTTTCAGCAGTTGGTTCGCTTTCGAACCCGCACA
>JAZUDR010000069.1:0-5570 GCA_045639725.1 Candidatus Avigastranaerophilus sp.
ACGATTTCTATTCCTTATAGAGTCTATCTGTTCATCCTTGAAATACCATTTGTTGTCTTCTTCTCGGCCTACAACTCTTGTGGGAGTGAGTATACTGAGTTCCGGCAGAGAAACAAGATACATATTTGCGCTTACAATCCAGTCTTCAGCTTTGTTGGCATACATTTCAGCAACAAGTTCGCCTGGTTCGAATTCTGATTCTTCGTCTTCTTCTTTGGCCTTCTGTTCCTCTTCAAATTTTTTGTCTGGCTTTCTCAGGCTGTTTTTGTAATCTTTCTTTTTAGGTTCTTCTTTGGGCTTTCTTGCACCGCGTTTATGTCTGATGTTCAATGCCCACGGCTTGCCCATGAAGCTTCTGATGAATGTCTGGCCTTCATGATTTACCCTGGTTGTATTAAATTGGCTGTCTTCGTCCATTATGTATCTTGCCAATAAATAACCAAGCTTGCTTTTCTGTATTTTATTAAGGTTAGAACTTTCGGTAAGATTGAGAAGATCTTCAATGGAGTCGTCTGTAATTTTATTTCCAGAATAAAGCATCGCTTCAACCTTTAATAATCTGGCTGAAACTCTGTTGTAACTGGTCATTACACTTCTATTGTCTAGCTTTGATACTATATCAATTGCTTCCTGAAAACGACCTTCGCAAAAGCTTCTAACGGCTTTGTTATATTCAAGGTCCCCAGGCATTTGCTTCGGGAACAATAGGGCTGCATCAGAATAGGTTTCCTTAGAATATGGACCTTCAAGCTTCTTTAGCATTGCTGTAGCTATCTTGGTTTCCATATCATAACGTTCATCTTTGGTGATTTCGTATAATCTTTTATATACGCCTTCAAGCAGCCATATTGATTCGTCAACCATTGCATAATCAACAGGTGATACAACTTTGAATCTTGACAGGACTTCTGCTGCTTCTTCATACATACCCATGCAGGCTAATACCAAGCCTTTCATGTGATTCCACTGATAATCAAATCTTTCATTAGCACCTGATATAGGTATTACTGGTGCAAAGCTGAATTCAGAAAGAATAGCATAGGCGTCTGCTGCCATACCACCTTCAGAAAGGCATTCTATTAGCTTAAGCTTAACTTCTCTCGCAGTCTGTTCCATGCCAAAAAGCCTGAATTCAGCTTTATAAGCAGGGGCAATGCCGAGGCATCTTCTGAAGCTTTCTATTGCTTCATCAAGACTTTCCTGTCTTTCTCTTGCCTGCTGAGTAAGCATTTTTTGTGTATAATAAATACCTTTGATGTAATTCAGGTCTGCCAGGACCTTAGTTGTTTTAAAGGTTGAATTGGTAAGTCTTAGCCACTTTTTTGCTGTGCGAAGTGTTTCTTTTACTTCTTTTGTATTGATTGTATAGAAAGGTTCAGGACGGTTGGCTATATATTCACCCTTCATTAAAGCTGTTCTATACTGTTTTCTTGCCTTGAGGGTATTTACAAGGCAGAGATACATTCTAGATATATCTATTGTTTCTGACTTCTTGGCATTTTTTTCTGCATTTTCAAGAATTCTAATTATTTCGTCAAGGTCACGGACTTCATAATCACGTTCATCAATAGTTTCAAACTGTTCTTTCGCTGAAGCAAGATACTGTTCCGGGGTTATGCTTATTAACCCGTTTGCTCCACTACATCCTGAAAGTGTTATAGAAACATATATTCCTACTATTATATATAATATTACGTTGATTATCTTTTTCATGTTTGCCGTCCCTGAACTGTTTGTATATATTTTGTATATTAGAAATTCTTGAGCTTGATTGATACTCTGCCTTTATTGTAGGTGCTGTCTGCGGGCTTATCAAAGAATATAATGAAATTCTGTTGAATAAGCTTTTCTACAAGTTCTTCGATCTTGCTGAAACGATAGCGGTCATCATCATACTTAGGACCAAGTTCAATGAATTTATTGTCTTCGATGAAGAACAGGTATTGGATTACTGAGAAAATACCTTCTGGTGCGTCACGGTTTTTATCAAGATAGAGGTTAACGACGTCAACCTTTGGTATACGGGTCGTATCTTTGCCCATTTCTTCAGCTTTGTGCTGGAGTTGCTGATAAAGTTCATAGGTATCGCCCCAGTCCTTTGCCTGAATCATTGCACAGTCCAGGTCGTATTCGAGGTCGCCTGAGCCCTTGCAATGATACATTGTTGGTCTTTCTGCGTCATTGGCTGCGTCAATTAAACAACCTTCTTTGGAAAGTGAGCTGATTGTCATGATTGGATTGTTCAACTCAATGCTGAGACCCTTCAATTCAGTTGATATTTCTTCAACCTTGAACTTTTCATCCATGTAGTTGCGAGATAATGGCATCTTCTGGATGTAGTCTACAAAAATCATTATGTCATTGGTGTTAAAATCCTGCATTACGTTGTATGCATAAGAGCGGATTTTATCTATGGTATCTTCCTTAGTGGCTTCAATGATGTAGAAATAGTTCATGTATTCCTGCATTTTCTTCCAGCCACCGGCAAACTTAGCGTCATTTACCATGTTGGAACGTATTTTCTTACGCTGCAGCATATCTGGGTTAAGTCTGCTTTCCTTTGCCAGAAGACGATAGGTAAGGTTCTTCTTGGTCTGTTCATAAGTGAAGAACAATACAGGAATCTTGTTAAGGGTTGCAACGCGGGTGGCGAGTTCAAGGGTAAAGGTTGTCTTACCTCTTCTTGGTGCACCGGCTATTGCATACATGAAACCTTTTCTGAAGCCTGAAATTGCCTGACAGAGATAATGCATCGGTTCACAGGAATAACCAATAATGTCAATTTCACCATTGATTTCGCGCTGGTCAATATCTGTAATAATTTCGCGCATTTCTTCCTTGACCAGGTTAATTCGTTTGGTTGTTCTTGATTTCTGGATGTCTCTGACGTCCTGGATGACTCTATTGGTAAAGGTTTCTATAGTAAGACTATTGTTGTCAGGCGGAGTTTCGATATAACCGGAAATATTCTGGGCTACTTCTTTAAGTTTGCGCTTGAGAGCCTGTTCCTTCAGTAGTTCAAGATACTTTACAGCCTGTTCTGAGCTTGGTGGAACACATTCAACTATCTTATCAAGAAGGCTCTGCAGATAATCATCGAAAACATTCATCTGGCGAAGCTTGTTTTTTAATACGATTTTATCAAGGTTAGTGCTTGAGCTGCTTTCTTCTCTTAGACCAAGAATAGCCTGGTAGGTGCTTCTGGTGTGGTGGTTGGAAAACAGACCAACCATGAGACCTTTGCCCTTTAAAACTTCCAGCACATATGGGTCCTTCATTATGCCTGCCAGCATTGTTACTTCAAGTTCTTCATCGCCGAAGCCTGTTGCTTTGGAATTAAAAACTCTCTGCTGAAGAGCTTTTTGTTCTTCTGCTGCTTCAGCAACTATTTTGCTGCTGTTGCTGGGGCCTACAATTTCATCTAGTGCTGCAGCGCTAACTGTTGGATCTGGGGTGTATCTTGTCTGTGGGGCTGGTATAGGAGTCTGTACAGGAACAGCTGGAGCTGTTTGGGGAAACTGCGTTTGTTGAATGTTCTGCGGTTGCTGAACCTGTTGTGGTTGCTGCGGAAGCTGAGAAGGATACTGAATCGGAGCCTGAGGTGCAATTGTCTGTTGCTGGACTTGCTGGGGTTGTACGGCCTGCTGAGATGGTGGGGTAGGAAAAGAATTCCTTAAAAGACTATTCAAAGAAAAACCACCGGCTTTGCGAGGTTGCTGTCCAACTCCACGCTGTCTGGCGCAATCCTGGCACATAGTTCCTGATATAATAGGTTTGTTGCAATATTGGCAGTTAGGCATATCGATACTCACTTCAGACAAATTTTAATACGCAACATTGTACTATGAATATACTCCTATAGTAAAGAGTCTGACTAAAAAATTAGCAAAGAAGATGAATACCGGAAGGCTTTGAAAAACTAGTGTTAGCACCGATTCCTCCAAGTCCTCCACCCACCAACCCCGTCCCCTAACCACAACCTCGATAGTCCGAGTATTCGGACTGTCTTATAAAGAGTGAATTGAGTATTGACAAGTTTTGTTAAAAAAAGTACAATCTCTTAATCTATATTGACTTATACAAAAAAGTAGGAGCTTATGAATAAATCTGCCCTTATAAGCCTTTTGGCTATTGTAATTGTAGTGCTGACCTGCTCAAGTTTGCAGGCTTACGAAAGCAACGTTATTGTTGGCTTTGAAATAGAAGGTAATCGTATTATTGATGATAAGATTATTCTATTGAATCTGGCTGAAAAAGTTGGTGATACACTTTCTGCTCAGGCAGTTCAGGATGATATTGCCCGTATCGGTGAAATGGGGTATTTCTCATATGTTGGCGCCGAAGTAAAAAGTGATGGTACCGGCAAGAAAGTAATCTTCAATGTTGAAGAAAACGCTATTGTTGGTGAAATCTCAATAAAGGGTTGTACTAAGGTTAAGGATGAAGTCCTTTTAAATGCAATGGAATCAAAAATTGGTTCCGTTTTCAATAGCAAGCTTCTGACTCAGGATATTCAGCATGTTAATGATGCTTTGGGCAGAGAAGGATATCTTTTTTCTAAGGTTTCTGATGCTTATGTTCAGGACCAGGGCAGTAAAATCAATATAGTAATTACAGAAGGCGTTTTGGCAGATGTTAAGATAGAAGGTCTCAGAAAGACTAAAGAAAAGGTTGTTCGCCGTGAATTAACTGTTAAATCTGGCGAAATTTATGATAACAAGAAAATCGTTCGCGATTTGCAGCGTCTTTACAACTTAGGTTATTTTGAAGAAGTTCGTAGAGACCACTTGCCTGGCAAAACTCCAGAAGAAATTGTTCTCGTAATTCATCTTGTAGAACAGAAAACAGGTCGTGCCGGTGTTGGTGCTGGTTATTCTTCACTCAACGGTTTGGTTGGTTTTGTAAATCTTTCCCAGAATAACTTCCAGGGTAGCGGTAAGCGTGTTTATCTGAAGGCTGAATTCGGTGGCGTTGAAAGCTATGAAGTTGGTTATTTTGACTCATGGTTCCTTGATAAGCCACAGAGCTTTGGTCTTGACCTCTACAACACTGAATATACTAGAAATCTTTATGCCAATGGTAAAGAATGGAACGAATACGAAGAAAGAAGAAAGGGCGGAGCTATTACCCTTGGTAAACGCTTGAACAGAGATTCGGACCTTTCTTTCCGCTTTAGAGACGAAAAAGTCACAATGACTCCGACAGATGCGTCAAAGCCTTTGCCAATCGGTGCTGTTAATGGCAGACTCCAGACTGCTGCAATTATCTTTGATAGAGATACCAGAGACAATCGTTTCAGAACTACATGTGGTATTCATGACACATTCTGGGTTGAAACAACTGGTGGTTTTTTGAAGGGTGCAAATCAATATACTAAGTATATGGCAACTTTGCGCAGATATTTTGCTTTGAATGCCAGCAGAAAGCTAGTTTTTGCTGTTCAGGGCACTTATGGCGATACTTCAATCGGTGAAGGCTTTATCCCGATTTATGATATGTTCTCTGTCGGTGGTAGCAGCACTATCCGTGGTTACGAAGAAAGAGAATTTCTCGGAACAAGAATTGCTTAT
>JAZUDR010000070.1:0-8432 GCA_045639725.1 Candidatus Avigastranaerophilus sp.
TTCTGTTCTCTTGATTTAACAGAAGGAAAAGAACCCAAAATAAGTATTTTTGAGTCTTTATTATAAATAGCCTTAAAAGGATGTTTTAACATTTATTCTTTTATAAATTCTTACAGCAATTCAGAAGCCAACTTGTCAAGCTGAGCCATATTTTCTTCTGTTAAAGTGCCTTTTATGGATACTGTTGTATTTAGAAAATTCATATTTTTGCTATTTTCAAGCATTAATCGCATCTGTTTTGCTGCAACTGGCGCCCAGCTTCCATTTTCAATAAATGCTACAGTGCGGTTCTGAACATTATGTTCCACCAAAGCATCAACGTAGGTCTTCATAAATGGGAATATACCACCATTATAAGTAGTTGTAGCCAATACAATTTTGCCGTATTTAAAAGCATCTTCAACAACTTCAGCCATATCGCCACGTGCTAAATCATTTAAAGTAACCTTTGGGCAACCCTTGTCAACAAGCTTCTGCGCCAAAACCTCAACCGCTTTCTGAGTATTCCCATAAACAGAAGTATACGCTATCATAACGCCTTCTTCTTCAACTCCGTAAGAAGACCAGATATTGTATAAATTAATATAATAATTAAGATTTTCTGTCAAAACCGGTCCGTGAAGAGGACATATTTTCTGGATATCAAGAGCAACAGCTTTCTTTAAAAGAGCTTGAACCTGAGACCCGAATTTTCCAACAATACCAGCATAGTATCTTCGAGCTTCACAAGCCCAGTCTTCCTCTACATCAAGAGCGCCAAATTTACCAAAAGCATCTGCAGAAAACAGGATTTTTTCATAACTGTCATAGCTTACAACAACTTCTGGCCAATGAACATTTGGAGCTGTTAAAAATGTAAGTTCATGTTTGCCAAGGTTGAGTTTAAAGCCTTCAGAAGCAACTATTTTATTTTCAGTATAATCAGTGCCAAAATAATTCTTCATCATTGTAAATGCCATTGCAGATGCAACTATCTTTGTTTCAGGAAATTCCTGCATAAAATTGGCAATATTTGCAGAATGGTCAGGTTCCATATGATGAACAACAAGATAAGCAGGCTTGTTGCCATCCAGGACCTTCTTGAGATTTTCCATCCATTCTTCACCACAACTAGCATCAATTGTATCCATTACAGCTATTTTTTCATCAAGTATTACATATGAGTTATATGCCATGCCATTCGGCACAGGATACTGCCCTTCAAAAAGATCTAATTCGTGATCATTTGCACCAATATATTTAATAGTATCTGTAATAAACATTTCAAGCTCTCCTAAGAAATTTAACAATTATAATCCTATTTACCAGTCATAGTAAAACAATTAAGCATAATTCAAAATATTTTGCTGTAACTTAGTTACACTATTGTTTATCTACACAATTATTTATCTGTTAATCTTGTTTTTCGTTATTGCTTTCACCAATTATGTCACCAAATACTGAATCAAATTTTTTAGAAAACTTATTAAAATAATGCTTACAATCATAACCTAATGATTTATGAACCAATTCAGAAGGCATAATGTCTGTTTTTACCTTAAAGAATTTACAGCCTTTTGGAGACTTAAGGTCCCAGGTTATATAGAAATAACGGCACGATAAACAATCACCTGTTGATTTTTCTTCATCTGTTTTATCATTAGCAGTATCTTCAGATGTTTTTTCCTGTGAATCAATAGGTTCTTCAACCTCATTTCCATCTTCATCATAAAAATCCTCAGGCCTGAAATCCTTCCTGTTTTTTGAAAACAATGGCAAAGGTTTGTTCTCAATTTCTTTGCTCATGGTTTTATAGGACTCTTGTTGCTGAATAGATAAGGATTTTACCTTATCTATTTCATCAACTGTCTCCACGTCATCAGTAAAAGGTTTATAAGCATTCCTCAGCAACATTTTCTTATAATTTATCATTGAATTATCATTCATTTTGATATATTCCTATTCTGACTAATCAGCAGCAAAACTCCAACTTGTAACTTTTCGCCTGTTTCGCACTTTGGGGTTAGCCAATAAGAATTTTCTTGCCTTCGAAGGCGAAGCAGTAGTGGAAGATTCTGTCTTTTGAGATACCTTTGGCGAGTAAATCAGCATCATAGTTTTTGTCTTTTATCTGGGTTAGACCTGATTTTACTGTTTCTTCAAGGGATTTTTTTACATTATAGATTAAAATTATCTTCGGCGGTTGCCTCTGTTAGCTATCATAATCAGGCGCAAGAGTTGCAAAACGCTGTTTATCATTGCAGCCACATAAGTAAGAGCTGCTGCTGTTAAAACACTTTTTGCAGAACTGAGTTCGTTACCAGATAAAATAGAATCTTTTTCAAGAATCTGAAGAGCTCTGCTTGAAGCATTGAATTCTACTGGCAAAGTTATCAACTGGAAAAATACAACGCCCAAAAATAAAAGCACGCCGATCTGGGCTAAACCATTATAACCCATGGCTAGACCAATAAGAATAACCGGCCATGAAAGCTTTGAACCGAAATTTGCCAATGGAACAGCAACATTTCTAAGGCCTAGTGGAATATAACCAATCTTGTGTTGGATAGCATGGCCACATTCATGAGCTGCTACCCCTAATGCAGCAACAGAGGTTGAACCGTAAACTGTTTCAGATAATCTCAATACCTTTTCTGTTGGTGAATAATGGTCGGTAAGTTCTCCTCTTATTCTTTCTATCCGGACGTCATTTATTCCTGCAGAGATAAGTATGCTTTGCGCAACATCCTGAGCAGATAATCCTCTTGAATTACCTACACTGCTATATTTATTAAATGTATTTTTTACATTCCAGGAAGCAATCATACTGATGATTGCGCCAATAGCAATTAAAATATAGGTAGAGTCCATACTCATACCCAAACCGATATTAAGCAAATCCATTCTTATTACCCCAGTAATTATTTGAATATATAAATAACAAAATATCCCCAAATTAGCAATGAATTACACAATCAAATCATTACCTTAGAAATTCTATCCACGCTTTTGAAATATTATTAGATACATCAGCAATTGTCATGGCATTTTCGGAATATTCGTCTTTTGCATACTCTGCAGCTAACGAATGTAAATATACCCCTAAGGTCGCGGCGTCTATTACTTCTTTGCATTGTTTAGAAGCAGCAAGACCGGCAATTAAACCTGCTAACAAGTCCCCACTTCCACCTTTTGCCAAACCACTATTGGGTTTATTTAATACAATGCTTTTTAAAGAATCAGAAATAATTGTAGACGATGATTTTTGCACAACAATGGTATTATGCTTTTTGGCAAAATTATTAACTAATTCAATTCTATTTTCTAATTTTAAATCAAGGGAAGAATATTGCAACAAACGGGTAAACTCGGCAATATGTGGGGTTATAATTGTTTTTGCTTTACATTTATCCAATATTTCATAAGCTTTTTTCTCAGCAATCATATTAAGCGCATCAGCATCTAAGACCAAGACATTTTCGCAAGCCTCAGAAATATTAGTTAAACATTCAAGTCTGGAAACACTTTTTCCCCAGCCACAGCCTGCCAGCACAGCATCATAACCGTTGCACAAACCAACAGCCTGTTGTTTAGAAATATAGAAACCGCCATCTTTTGCAGGAAAGTATCTTAGAATAATTTCTGGAGAAATAGTAAAAGGCAAACAACCTTTTAAAGTCTCAGGCAATGCTAAGGTTACAATACCAACACCTGAACGCAAAGCACCGTTAGCAGCCATTATTCCAGCACCGGGATAAGCCTCTGAACCAGCCATTATCAATACTTTTCCAAAAGTTCCTTTATGCCCATCTACTCTTCTTGGAATATAAAATCTCTTACAAAACAGCTTTGTTAATTCTTGAAAATTCATAAATTAAGCATCCTCACTATTTTATCAACAATTTCCAGCACTATTTGTTAGCGTTTTAATAATCACTTAGAAATCATTAGAGATACTTTGCAAAGGTTACAGAAGTACCTTCGCCAGGATGTGACTCATAGGAAAATTCATCTGTCAATAACTTCATAAGCCCAAGTCCACGACCACGTGTTGAGCAGAGACTTTCAAGATTTTCTGGAACCTTAACGGCAGTCATGTCGAATCCGCAACCACCGTCTTTTATGCTAATTTCAAGCTTATTTTCATATATGGAGAAAATAATATCTACCTTAGCCTCTGTTTTTCCTTCGGCACCATGTTCAATAGCATTAACGTAAGCTTCATCGACAACTAAGGCCAAATCAAAAATAGCTTCTTCGTCAAAGCCCATGTGAGCAGCTATTTCTTCTGTATTTTTTCGAACCAGTGCAAAATACTTAGGGGTATTCAATTTTAAAATTACTTGGTTCAATAAGTTTTTCCCGCTCATAATACCCCCCTGTAAAATATTTGCTACTCTTTAATAATAACACATTTTAAAGCATTTATGTGGAGTAAAAAAAATACCGCCACATTATGACGGTATTTTTTCAATTCTGCTTATTAATAGCGGTAGTTTTCAGCTTTATATGGGCCTTCAACCTTAACGCCGATGTAATCAGCCTGAGCTTTAGTAAGTTTAGTCAACTTAACACCAATCTTTTCAAGGTGGAGTCTTGCAACTTCTTCATCAAGTTCCTTTGGAAGAATGTAAACATTAACCTTGAGCTTGTTCTGCCAGATATGGAGCTGAGCAAGAGTCTGGTTAGTGAAAGAGTTGCTCATTACGAATGAAGCGTGACCAGTAGCACAGCCAAGGTTTACAAGGCGGCCTTCAGCAAGAATATAAATGCTGTGACCATCTTTGTAAGTCCACTTATCATACTGTGGTTTAATGTTAGTGCGCTTGATTCCAGGCCATTTTACGATTCTAGCCATCTGAATTTCGTTGTCGAAGTGACCAATATTGCAGACGATAGCCTGATCTTTCATCTTAGCACAATGTTCAGCAGTAATGATGTCGCGGTTACCTGTTGTAGTAACGTAAATATCAGCAACACCAAGAGTATCTTCTACAGTCTTTACTTCAAAACCAGCCATAGCAGCCTGAAGAGCACAGATCGGGTCGATTTCGGTAACGATAACGCGGGCACCGAAACCTCTCATGCTTGCAGCGCAGCCCTTACCAACATCACCGTAACCACAAACACAGACAACTTTACCAGCTATCATAACGTCAGTAGCACGCTTGATACCATCAGCCAAGCTTTCGCGGCATCCATAGAGGTTATCGAACTTAGATTTGGTAACTGAGTCGTTAACATTGATTGCTGGGAACAAAAGTTCTTTATTTTCAAGCATCTTATAAAGTCTGTGAACGCCAGTAGTGGTTTCTTCGCTTACGCCCTTAACATGCTTAGCAATTTCAGTCCATTTGCCTGGGTTTTCCTTGATGCTCTTCTTAAGGAATTTGATAAGTTCGGCTTCGTCTTCGCCACTTGGCTTATGATTGAGAACTTTTGGATCTTTTTCTGCAGCAACGCCCATATGAATCATAAGGGTAGCATCGCCACCGTCGTCTACGATCATATCAGGACCCTTACCATCTGGCCAAGTGAGTGCTTCATTAGTGCACCACCAATAATCTTCAAGGCTTTCGCCCTTCCATGCAAATACTGCAACGCCTGCCTTAGCAATAGCTGCTGCTGCAGTATCCTGAGTTGAAAAGATATTACAGCTACACCATCTGACATCTGCGCCAAGAGCAACAAGTGTTTCGATGAGGCATGCAGTCTGAACTGTCATATGGAGAGAACCCATAATGCGGGCACCCTTTAAAGGTTTCTTCTTGCCGTATTTTTCACGAAGAGCCATCAAACCTGGCATTTCATGTTCAGAAATTTCGATTTCTTTTCTGCCGAGAACGGCGAGGTCCATGTCTTTTACTTTATATGGCAGTCTAGTTGCAGTCTTCTTAGCCATTGGTATCTCCTAATTTTTATCTAATCTGCGTAATGCAGAGAATTTTCTTGGGGCTTATTATATCATCAGAAACGCTAAAGTCAATTAATTAACAAATTTCAGGTCTTATCACACAAAAAAGTCAGCGATGCTCAATAAAAGTCAGCAGACCAATCTAATTGGGAAATGAATTGTTGCCTCCTATGAATAATAAAAAAAAGCAGTACTCACGTTTTGTGAATACTGCTTTTTGTAATTTTAGCGATTAATTAGTAATTTTCTTTGCGAACTTCAAAATAGCTCTGTGGATGATTGCAAACTGGGCAAACCTTTGGAGCTTCAGTGCCAACACAAATGTGACCGCAGTTTCTGCATTCCCACATAGTTACGCCACTTTTCTTGAAAACTTCCATAGCTTCAATATTGTGGAGAAGAGCTCTATATCGTTCTTCGTGAGCCTTTTCAATAGCAGCAACACCTCTGAACTGAGCAGCTAATTCCTTGAAGCCTTCTTCTTCAGCTTCTTTAGCCATACGATCATACATGTCAGTCCATTCAGCATTTTCGCCCTGAGCAGCAGCAAGAAGATTAGCAGGAGTGTCACCTAATTCACCAAGAGCCTTAAACCAAAGCTTAGCATGTTCCATTTCGTTCTGAGCAGTTTTTAGGAAAAGGTCAGCAATCTGTTCATAACCAGCTTTTTTAGCAACAGAAGCGAAATATGTATATTTATTTCTTGCCTGAGATTCACCAGCAAAAGCTTCTCTCAAATTCTTTTCTGTCTTTGTTCCAGCGTATTTACTAGCCATGTTTTTATCTCCTTAAAACTTAAACTTAACATTTTAATAGTTATCACATATATATTTGAAAGTCAATCTAACTCGTATTTTAAAACAATTTAAATTGAGGAAATTTAATGTTGGCCAAATAATTTTTCATCAACCAAATATATTGACTTATTCATAGTCTTAGCCCATAATTAGCGTCATGGATACTAAAAATAACATACAAAATCTGCCAACAAATTTAGATTTAAACGCATGGCTAAGACTATCATTAGTCTCAACCAATGAATTAAATCGTCAAATAGCCTTGGAAGAAATGATAACCAATGGTTATAGCCCAGAATTTGAAGCTTTATTAAAAGAATTGGCAGAAAAAGATCCATCGTCTAATTGCCGCACTCAAGCAAACTGGCTTTTAAAAATAAAAGAGGCCAAAGATTCGTTAAAAACTGTAATAAAACAATTAAACGTAAATCCCGAATTAATTTCTCAATTAATAAAAAAAGGCGACTATGCTAGTATCTATCAGTGTAGTAAATTGCTAAGAAAATCTCCTTCCGAAATTACTCTAAATCAATGGCGTCAAACACTTCAAAGCAGCAATGAGCCTAAATTAATTGAAACAGGTTTAAATATTTTAGCAAAATTTGGCAATAGCAATGACTCACCACTGGCTGTAAAACATCTTCAAAGCCAGGATTCACAAATCATATGCTCCGCCCTATCCTTGCTTGCACAAAAAGACCCCGTCACCTTCAAAAAATGCATAAGACTAGGTCTTACAAGCAAAGCAGCAAATATTCTTTTGCATTCTATTCATCTTCTCAGAACAATAGATGAACAAGAAACCATAAAATATCTAAGCAATTTAATGTTTAATAAAAATGCATTAGTCAGACAAAAAGTTCTTAGAGAGTTAATGCTAATAGATTTCAATAAAGTACAGGACTTATTCTGGCAATACATAGGAAGAGAAGAGCAACCTTTTCTGCTTGTTAAAGCCGGTATCTTGGTTACTATTAATCCCAGCCAGCATTATCCATTTAAGATTTTTGATATATTATCTATTTCTACCGGAATAAAAAAGCATATAATGCAGCTTATTCTTAAGCAAAGTCTGGAAACAACCCAGGCTGCCGGCATATTAAAAGATAAGAGCCTAAATACTTTCATTGCCGAAATTCAGCAGTATATAAACAACAAGAAAAAAGAACAGTTTGTTCGTGTTGCAATTGGCAATTTAAAAGCCTCTGAAAGTAATATCAGGTTATCTGCAGTAGATGTTCTTTCAGAATATATCTCGCATCCTCAGATAAAAGCACTATTAGAAAATCAGTTAAAGATTGAAACAAACGCTGACGTAAAATCTGCTATATTATCTCTATTCGAAGATGCACCTGAAATTTCCACCAAAAACAGTGCGCCAATCTCAGACAATCAGGCAAAATCAGATGCTGTTAACGAAATTTCTGAAAACAACAAGCCAGTATCAAGTAATGCCCCAATCGTATATCCACCAGCAAATGAGTTTGTCAAATTGCCGCCCAAGGAACAGCGTTCTTTATTGAATAGTATCGACTGCATAGAAAAGTATCCTGCAGCCAAAAAGACATTAATTGATGCTGTAGATTATGCGGACCTCAAGAAAGCAACCTTACTTGAAATATTAAAGAAAATAGGTGCATATGGTAATTCTTCAGATGCTAAGTTGATTTATCATATGACCAAAGCCAAAGACCATTCTGTGATAGCCCAAACAGTAAAAACTGTTGGAACCATAGATTTGG
>JAZUDR010000071.1:0-4868 GCA_045639725.1 Candidatus Avigastranaerophilus sp.
ACTTGGGCTACGTACAATCAAGTATCCGCGGGCAATCGAGCCCAATTCCTTTATTTTAATAAGGGCGCACTTCTATACCTCCCAAGGAGGTACGTGCGTTGCTGCCCGAGCAGCAGGTTTGCGTTCGCTTACGCTCCGGATTATAAGCTCCACTTTCCATCGGCACGCAGTTGGAAAGTCTGGAGCATATTTTGTTATGGCGACGAGCAAAGTGGCTATCATGCTCGCATGAATAGACATTTTGCGACCGCTAATCAGCGGATAGAACACAGATTGTGTTCTATCGCTGTTGCAAAAATTTATTTTTCAAAAGGAGAACCATTATGGAAGAAAACAAAAACTTACAAAGTCTTCGCCAGAGACTTGAGAAGGCACAAAAGGAATTGGAGCAGGCAAAGCACCAGCTTCAAAGAAAACAGAATCTCATGGAGAAAGAGGAAAAGAGAATCCGCCGTGATCGTACTCATAGGCTTATTGTTCGTGGTGCTGATACGGAATACTTCTTTCCTGAAACCAAAGATTTCACAGAAGAGGAATTCAGAGAATTCCTTAGCAAGCTGAAAGGAGGTGAAAACTAATGGCTTTATATCATTTTCATGTCGAACCAGTATCAAGAGCTGATGGACGAAGTGCTGTTGCGTGTGCAGCATATCGTTCCGGTGAAAAGCTTATTGATGAATACTATGGCACCATCCAAGATTACACCAGAAAGCAAGGTGTACTTCACTCTGAAATCTCATTACCAGAAAATGCACCGGCACGTTTTGCAGACCGTGAAACCCTTTGGAATGAACTGGAGCAGATTGAAAAACACCCCAAGGCTCAACTTATGTATTCCTCCGACTTTGCTTTGCAAAATGAATTTTCTTATGAAGAAAATCTTGCACTTGCCAGAAGCTTCATTCAGGAAAATTTTGTTGATGAGGGCATGATTTGCGACTGGGCTATTCATAACCCAGACAAGGGTGAGAACGGAATTCCTAATCCCCATGTGCATGTGCTTGTACCAATCAGGCCGCTTACACCTGACGGTGCTTGGGGCAATAAACAGCATCGAGAATATTTATATGATGAGAATGGTGATCCCATTTTAGATGAAGATGGAAAACACAAATTCAATGCTGTTGCCGAAACTGATTGGGGCACTCCAGAAAAACTTCTTGAATGGAGAAAGAACTGGGCTGATGCAGTAAATGCTATTTTTGAAGAAAAAGGTCTTCCGGATAGAATTGACCATCGTTCAAATGTAGATCAGGGCCTTGACCAGCTTCCTACCATTCATGAGGGGCCAAAGGTTCGTGCTATGGAAGCAAGAGGCATTGAGACAGAACGTGGCAACTATAACAGGATGGTCAAAGCTTTTAACAAGATGCTTACCAATGCCAAGAGTATTTTCAAAGGCTTGATTGACACCATCTCGGAAATCAAAAAAGAAATAGCTGCTGAAGAAGCTGCTATGAAAGAAGCATCTTCTAAGCGTTCTGAGCTTGGTGATTATTTAATTTCTTATATGGAAAAGCGAAATGCCGGTGCCTATTCACAGAAAGCTAAAGCCAACAATGCAAAGCTTTATGGACAGATGCTTTTGTTTATTAAGGAGCATGACATCAATTCCATCGATGATTTGATGGACTATGCTTCAGCGGCTTTTAGTAGAAGCTATGATGCCAAGCATAAGCTGAAAAGCCTGGAGACCAAGCTTAAGTCCTTAGATGAAAGTCTAAGGCATATCGATGCCTATGAAGCTGGAAAGCCTATTCATGAGAAGAAAGGTTCTTTTCGTTTGGAATCAAAACGTAATGCTTTTTATGAATCACATCGAGCTGAACTGACACTCTTTTATACAGCAAGAAGGATCCTAAAGGAACGATTCCCAGAGGCTAAAAATTATTCTGCATTAAGAAAACCGCTTTTGACCAAAAGAGAAAAGCTTTTGGAAGAAATAGCAGCTTTATCTCCTGAAATATCATCCCTTGAGGCAGAATCAAAGTTGGCATTCAAGTTCAAACAGGCAATATTGGAAACAATGCCTAAGGAGAAACAATACGAAATAGAACACAACAAAAACAAAGGAGCTAGATAAAAATGAATATATTTGAACAAATCAAGTCGGCTGTGTCCACAAAGGATGCAGCCATTTTTTATGGAATTAAAGTTTCAAGAAATGGAATGTGCTGTTGTCCATTCCATCCAGACAGACATCCAAGCATGAAGGTTGATAACAGATTTCATTGTTTTGGTTGTGGTGCCGATGGTGATGTTATTAATTTTGTGGAGCGCATGGATGGGCTTAGACCTATAGATGCTGCCAAGAAGTTGGCCACAGATTTTTGCATTCCAATAACCAATACACCTACAACATTCAGTCCCACAATGAAAGCAGCAATAGAAAAACAGAATAAGGAAAAGGAGCAACTAAGAGCATTTCAGCTTTATAAGCGTGATGCTCTTAATTTTTTGCGTGAGTACCATCGAATCCTTTTCAGAGCAAGTATTGACCTTGCACCAAATACACCGGAGGAGCTGGAAAATTGCCATCCGCTTTTTGAGGAATCCGCTCATCAGCTGGTACTCATTGCTGACCTTTTGGAAGAAATCGAGAACGGAACATTAAAAGAAAATATTGAAACTTTATCAGTAAACAAGGAGGTAATTAACCGTGTTAAACGCAGAATCGAAGAAATTAATTGTGACACCAGAGCTTACTAAAGCCCTTGAAGAAATGATCAGTTCGGGCCAATTGGATGCGTATCTAGCTTCTAAAAATAGTGACAGGACAGCTCCAGCATTTTCTACAGACGACAAAGGCAACATTAAACAATGCAATGAGAACTGCAAGCTCGCCCTTGAGTATGACGAACTTTTAAGTGGAGCAATTAGGTTTAATGAAATGACAAACCAAATGGACATTGTAAGAGAAATGCCGTGGAAAAGATTTACCACAGCATTTACAGACAATGATCAGGACAACATCATTATTTATCTTGAAAAGAATTATGGTCTTAAAATGGACAAGCAGATTGAACGAGCCATTAGAGTTGTCGCAAAAGAGAACTCCTATCATCCTGTCAAAGACAAACTGAATTCCCTTGTGTGGGATGGTAACGAACGTCTAAAGCATGTACTGAGCAAATATCTTGGTGTTGAAGATACACCGCTTGCAATTGAATCCCTAAAGGTTTTTATGTTGGGTGCTATCGAAAGGGTTTTTAACCCCGGCTGCAAGTTTGAGTATATGCTCTGTCTTGTTGGTGGTCAGGGAGCAGGTAAATCTTCTTTTCTAAGGTATCTTGCCATGGAGGATGAATGGTTTACTGATGATATCAAAAAACTCAGTGACAAAGATATCTTTGAGCAGCTCAGTGGACACTGGATACTTGAGATTCCTGAAATGCTTGCCATATTAAAGGCAAAATATGTTGAGGAAACAAAGTCTTTCATCAGCAGGCAGTCAGATAATTACAGAATCAAATATGAAAAGTATTCTGCTGACCATCCTAGACAGTGTGTATTTGCTGGCACCTCAAACAGAACAGAATTCCTGCCACCAGATAAGTCCGGCAATAGACGTTTTTTGCCTATTGAAGTTGATATGGCTAATGCAGAGGTCCATATCAATTCCAATCCTGATGAGACCAGAAGATATTTTGAACAACTGTGGGCTGAAGTCATGACTATATATCAAAACGGTGACTATCAGCTGGTATTGTCTCCGGAAATGGAGCAAGAACTAAGGCTTCACCAAAAGAAGTTCATGCCGGAGGATCCACTTGAAACAGCAATTGTCAACTATATCGAAAAAGAGCATCCAAAATATATCTGTACGAAGCTTTTGGCAGAGGAAGCTCTTGATATGGAGAATGTAACAACACTAGACAGATGGCTATCAAATGATATAGCAGAAATCATCAATCAGGCTTTTGCTAATGAGTATAGAAAAACCTCACATTATTTTGAAGCTTACGGCAAGCAAAAGGCATGGGTTCTAATTCAAGACCTTAACGAACCGGAATTTAAGCAATTAACCCTTGAAGAGGAGAAGGAACTACCGTTTAAGTAGACCTTCTCTTTTTTTATGGAACCAGAGAACCAAGAAACTACAAAAAAATAGAAATTGAAAAGAATAACGAATTAAAAGTTTTGAAAAAACAAGGTTCGTTAGTTCCAAGGCATCTGATACAGCCTTTGCTGTGTCGGGTGCCTTTTTTCATTTCTGAAAAAGGAGAATGAATGAACAAGAGCAAAGAAATTATTAAACTTATAGAAAATATAAAAAACCAAAAAGAATCATTGCAGTCACAGTTAAATCTAGGTATCATCGATAGTGACGGTGCTGGATATGAATTAGAAATGATTAACAAAAAAGAACGTGCACTAAAACAACAATTAGTGCTTGCCAATCATGTAACCGTGGATGGCACACCACGTTCGATAAGCTATCACGAGCCGACAGAAAGTAACCCTAAAGCTTATTACATCACCAAGATGGCTGATGGTAAGAAAATAAAGGCTACTACCTATGATGGGCTTATTGACAAGCTTTATAACTTTTACGCCGACGGAATCTCTGATATGTCATTGAGATCTATTTTCAAGGCTGCACTGGCTGAAAAGGCTGTAACAGAGAATCCCAAACAAAACACTCTTGATAAGATAGGCGCAGATTATAACCGTTTTATATCTGCAGAGCTTGCTACGAGGGATATTCGTGCAATTACTGAGATAGAAATCAAGAAGTATATTCAGGAATTGGTAAATCGAGAGCATCCTACGAAGAAGGCATTTTTAAGCTTTAAGAGCGTTCTCAACCTCATATTTGAATATGCCTATGCGCATAGACTTATTGCTGAGAATCCTCTTATTCGAAT
>JAZUDR010000072.1:0-14910 GCA_045639725.1 Candidatus Avigastranaerophilus sp.
ACGATCCGACTTCTGCGAGACGACCCCAATATCTTCTTTGCTGGTCAGCTTAGTGGGGTTGAAGGGTATACTGAATCAGCTATGAGCGGTTTAGTTGCAGGTTTGAATGCTGCCAGACTTGTTCAGGGCAAGGAACCTGTAGTATTCCCGCCAACAACAATGATTGGCGCACTGTTGAATTATATAACCTTCGAAGGCCATAAGGATTTTCATCCTATGAATATTAACTTTGGCATTTTCGAAAGTATAGAAGGCGAAAGAAGTGAAGCCCGCAAGGAACGTATTGTAAAAGGTGCTCGCAAAACCTTCCGCGAATTCATCGAAAAGCTAAAAATAAGCTAACAACCAAACAAAAAAAATACCCAAGCCAATGGCTTGGGTATTTTTTTGGCTCTAAGCTCTAAGCTCTAAGCTTGAAGCTTAAAGCTTCAGGCTTAAAAGCTTTCTTTATTCAATCCATTCAAGCATATTGGTTCTAATGATCTGAACTCTGTTCTTATGACCATCACAACCGTCTTCAAGGATTACAAGACCGCCAAGGTAGTTGCTTCCGTTCTGCTGAGCATAGAAGTAAATAGCTTTTGGATTCAGCAACTTGCCTGCACGATATGACATATTGTCTTTGTTGGTGTCAGAACTGCTGATTAGCTTGGCGAATGGGGCACAAACCTTTTCTGCACTTGAATTAGTGACGTTGAAGAGGTTGATTGCGCCTTCGTCGTCGCTTTCAGTGGCTCCACTGAGAGTGAACAGATACTTAGAATTGGTCTGGGCTATATCGATTGGTTGATATACTGTGAAGCTATTAGCACCTGAGTAATCGTAATTCAGCTTAACAATTCTATTGTTGCCGGTATCTGTCAGGAACATTTTCTGGTTTAAGCTAGTCAAATTGCCCATCCATCTAACCTTTGACTGGTCTGTGAAGTTCAAGTCAACACCGTCTATGTGGTAATAAGGTCTATTGTTTGAAGCAGACAGATAACATAAGTCAGCGCTTGAATATGGAGCGATGGCACAACCGTTTCCACCAGTTCCCCAACCTTTGAGAAGCATTGAACCTGTATTATCTGTATAAGTCATAGAGATTACATGCTTAAGGAAATCTGGGTCATTTTCTGGGTAATCATAGGTCTGGGTGCAGCTTGCATTATTATAGAACCATTTGCGGTTACCTTCATTGGTGGTAGCATTAAATGGGTCTATATAAATCAGTGAATAATTGTATATTGCATTAAAGAAAACTTCTTCTCCAGCACCGCCACCATTGGTTTTGTTATATTTTGCTACATGCTGCAGACCTTCTCCGTTTGGGCTCAAACCATTCTTGTATGGAGTATCGGTTAGCATTGCTATTCTTGTTGTATCTGAGAAAGGCATTAGAGCTATTACCTTGATTGGGGCACCGATTTCGGTTCCAATTTTCCTATCAGAAATAACATAGCTATCTCCTTCTGTGTTTTCAACATACAGGAAATCATCTGCTGGAATCTTTCCAGGATCCAGATATTTGAGTCTTTGGTTGTTTTCTGTAATCTGATAGGCTTCTGTGTAAGTTGCGACACTGCCATACTGGACATAGAACGAACCATTGCTATCAACCTGGAACAGGTTGGTTGCTTCGTGATAATCTTCAACTAGATTGCCGAACGTGCTTTGCCAGATATAGAAGTCTTCAGAATATGAAGCTATTGCCAAAGAGTTGAACTTACCGTTGTATTTTCCGTAGAAAGTATCACGGATTTCAGCTGTAACAGTATTCTTACCAATGCCAAAGCGTGCGCCTTGTATTGAGCGGTCAGTAAGATTCTGTCTGTTCTTTGGTAATACTTCAGCACCGTCACTGAATTTCCAAACAATGTGGTTATCTGGATCGTAAGTGTTCATATTAAGACCACTTAAGCCAACTTCTGTATCTGAAGCGTTGATTTCGAAGTTCAGGAACATTGTTGGTTTATCTACCAGATAAACTGGTGCGGTTCCTATAGTGGTGTAGGGTTCTACAAAGAACTGGTAGTCTTCGTTGTTATCACTAACTGTTGGTACAGTTATTGTTAACTTGGTGCCTTCCGGCTGACCCAATACAGTGGCAAATGTTGGCAAAGTATTGAACAATACATCGACTGTAGTTGTTGCTGCAGCGTTGTAGGCGTCGTAAACACAGACATATACACGATAGGCACCAGAGGCTATTGCGAAGTCTTTGATGTTAGAAGTGCTTACGTTTACAAGAGTTTCCTGAACACCGTTCATAGAGATTGGTGAAATATCAGTAGTATTTGGATCTAAGTCATGAGAAGCAAATACTTTCTTTAATGAAGTATTTTCACTCATGTCATCATTCAATGGAACTACTGTCCAGGTTAGACCAAGGCGTTCTTCTTTATCGTCTTCTTTAATGGTGAGGGTAAAGGTTGCCGGCTTGCCTGTATCAAATCTCATGATATCGCCTTCCTTTGCGTTAGCGAAGGAAACACCAGGAGTGCTATTGATAAATACTTGAACGCTGTTGGAGGCTATGATACCGTAGCTAAGACTTTTTGCAGTAAGACGTATGGTATGAGTACCAAATTGCTGATATTCAAAGTAACCATTGAGGATATTACCATCAAGGATTTCTTCTGAATTTATTGTCTTATAGCCGCCTGAGCGTTCTTTACCGTTTTCGTCAACCCAGATATCAGCCCAGCCCCAACTCATATCTGTATCCCATTTGTCTGTGGTGCCTCTTACGCTGAAGCGCTGACCATCTGCAAATGTGTATGGAGCTGTTAATTGTTCAAGGGTATCAAAATTCTGGTCTAGGGCACGTTTATAACTTCCACTAGCTATTTCGAGAGTATTTACTTTATGTGGGTCAACAATTGAGAATTTTATGAAATCCTCTTCGGTTACAGTGCTTGCACCCATACTGTCAGTAGCGATAATCTTTAATTTCATATCGCCACCCTTGCCGCCAAAGTAATTGTCCATGATTTCAGAAGCATTAATCTGAATTGTCTGACTCAATTCTTTGCCAGTTGCACTAGTTGGGTTATAGCCTGATTTGTTGAGGCTTGCATATTCAGACCATGTGCTTTCGGTAGTTAACTTATGGGATTCAAACCATTCCATGTTGATTCCGTCTGCATCGTCTGTAACCTTAGCCTGAAGGTTGATTATATCAGTATTTATGAAACCGTTAGTAGTTGTGGTAGCTATTTCAATTACTGGTGGAGTATTCAAGAAGAATGAATATGTAGAGGTTGCAGAGGATTCTGTCTTTGAGTCGGTTGTTACAAGATAAACAGTATTTAGTTTACCGGTCACACAACCGTCTGAACTACTTCCACTGGTTGGTTTATGAGTAAAGCTCTTTCCAGGAGTTGTTACAGCGCCGACAGTCCATTTGCTGTTAGATTCAAGAGCACTTAGTTCTGTTTCAACGTCTGTGCAGCTTGCTATAAAGTTGATTGTATCAACATCTTGGAATACGTCGTAGGTTATAGAATTTTCTTTGTATGAGAATTTGCTTGGAGTGGTCATACGACCATTCGGTGAAATGGCATTACTGTTGCAGATAATTTCTGCTTCTGGTGGAGTATTGACTCTGAAATCAGCTACTGCTTCACCAGAAATACCTGTAAGGTCTTTCATGACAAGCTTTACTGAGTAATTGCCTCTTTGAGCAATTGTTGGAGTAAAGGTTGGAGCTGCCTTGGCTTTTGCAAGATCCTTCTGGTTGCCATTTGGATCAATCAAATACCAGGTCATATTGCTGCCATCTATTGATTTATTGTAGTTAGTGTCTGTTGCAAGACCAGTGAAGGTTATAACTTCACCTGCTTTATACAGAGGAACCATTGTGCCATTATAATCGTATTGGGCATTAGTATCAGAGAATACTATCTGACCTTCCGGGGCTTTTTTGTTCGGGTCTGGAATTACTTCAAGAACAAATGTTGCAGTTGCATAAAGACCGCCGTCGTCAGAGACTTTGACATTAACTGTTTTTGATTCTTTATTGTTTATGATTGGGGCTATCCATCTTGCTGATGGGCCAACGCTTGGTTCTGCCAATTCACCGCTTGAATAAGTCCATTTGTAGTAGAGAGGACCGTTTTCAGGGTCAGTGCCGGCTACCTTTAATTCTATTTCTTTACCACTTGTAATAGAGGTTCCATCTGCCGGACTAACTTTGACAACTGTCGGAGGTTCGTTCGGCTGTGTTGCCTTAAGGGTTATAACTTCTGAAGTGCTAACCTTATGGCCTTTTTTGTCTTGGACAACAACAGTTAGCTTATACTGAGTATCTGTTTTAAGGTCTGGAGTATCCCATTTCCACTCATTGCCGAGATTCTGGGAAGTAATTTTTCCTAATGGAACACTAGAATCGCCTGTTGCTGATTCTATGCTAAGTGAGAATGCAAGTCTGTCGCCGTCAAGATCTGTTGCACTAGCAACGATATTGTAGGTGCGATAGCCATAATATGCAGATGGCTTGACGCCAGCTGTGGTGTTTACAACAATGCTGAGGTCGTCTGGTGTTGAATTTGGTTTGTATATACCAGTGCCGATTGTAATCTTTATCTTAGCTGTAGCAGAAAGGTTAGAACCAATTACATTTTTATTAGTTACCTTAACAGTTAAGGTTGCAAGACAGTCATCATCGGGGGATTTCCAACTATAAATTTTTTCATAGGTGCTACTTTGAGCAGCAAGGAGATTTACTGTTGTGCTTGCATCTCTTGACTGGCAGCTTTCTAAGAAGCATTCGAAATCTAATTCATCATTATTGGGGTCTGAGGCTGTAGCAGTGATGTATACTGTAGAACCAGTCGAATAGGTTGATTTGGATGCTGTTATTTCTACTGTTGGAGGTTGTTTTTCTGATGTAGTAGGAATAACACTTTCGTGGTAGGTTGGATTTTCTTTGAAATGTAATGGGATAGCAGTCTGCTGGTAACCAGTAGAGTTAACAAGTAAATCAGCAAATTCATTCTTTGGCATAAGGGGGGTAGTGTAAATGCCTGTAGCTGAATCGTAATTAACTACATTCTGACCCCAGATTGTAACATTGGGGAACTGCAGTGGCTTGCCATTTGAATCAAGTAATCTACCTGTTATTGTAGTATCACATTTCTTTGGATTCAAAGTATCGTTGCAAACCTTTTCTGTTTCTTTCCCATCAAAGGTTATTGGAGTATTTGAACGGGCAATATATGTGTTTAAGCCGTCATTATATCTGAATACTATGTGATGTGTATAAGCTGGATTAAGACCAGTGATTATATATTTATTAGCGTCACTCAGTAAGCCTGTAGCTAGTTTTAATGGTTCTGCTTCGGAGTAAATTGTTACGCCGGCAGGTAGTGGAACTGTGTCTAAGGACATTCTTGATGAAGATCCTATCTGGCTGGGAATCTTAAAGGACCCAGTTATTGAATAGTTTATTTCATCTGATGACACATGGTCACTGGATACGGAATTACCGCACCCATAGAATAGTGCCGCACCAATCAGCGCAAGCACAAGCAAATAAGCGCTAAAATTTCGGCTTTTATCAGCCATAGTTTGCCCCCAAAAATTCTTTTTTTATATTTGTGCACCATTATCCTTTAATTTGACTTCTGTTGTCAATAGTTAGGCAAAAAAATATTCTATTTAAAACACAAACTATAGCAAATACTCCCTAATCCCATCTAAAAAAGTCTGTTTAGCGAAGCGAATTAAAAATATAGGCGTGGCCTCATTTATATTTGGCGTCAGCCAAATCATTCATTAATCTCTAAAATAAAAAAGCCTCTCTTACGAGAGGCATTTTTATTTTAGAGATTATTCTTCGTCTGCATCTGCAGTCTTGTATTCCTTAGCAACCTGTTCAGTTACGTTGGCTGGAACTTCTTCGTATGAAGAGAACTTCATAGTGAATTCACCACGAGACTGAGTCATAGACTTAAGGTCTGTAGCGTATTTATACATTTCAGCCTGTGGAACAGTAGCTCTGATTACCTGCTTACCGCCTTCGATTGGATCCATACCAAGAACTTTACCACGGCGCTTGTTCATATCGCCCATGATATCGCCCATGTAATCATCTGGAACGGTTACTGCAACTTCATAGATTGGTTCAAGAAGAACTGGCTTGGCTTCTGCAATACCCTTCTTGAATGCAAGACCTGCTGCAAGCTTGAAGGACATTTCGTTAGAGTCAACGTCATGATAAGAACCGAAGTCGAGGGTTGCCTTGAAGTCGATTGTTGGGAAACCTGCGATAACGCCACGGGCGCTATATTCCTGGAGACCCTTGTCAACTGCTGGGATGAAGTTCTTTGGAACTACGCCGCCAACGATTGCGTCTACAAATTCATAGCCTTTGCCCTTATTGGGTTCGAACTTAACCCAAACGTCACCATACTGACCCTTACCACCAGACTGTTTCTTGTGTTTACCCTGAACTCTGGCAGTGCCCTTAATGGTTTCGCGGTATGCAACTTTTGGTTTGTAGGTGTCTACTTCAACGTTCCAGCGAGATTTCAATCTGCTGATTGCTACGTCGATATGAGTATCACCAAGACCAGAAATAATACCCTGGCTCATTTCTGGGTCGAATTCGTAAGAAAGAACGCCGTCATCAGCGCAGAGGGTCTTGAGACCAATACCCATCTTTTCCTGGTCAGCCTTAGTCTTTGGAGCGATAGCATACTGAAGCATTGGCTGTGGAAGAGCTGGAATCTGAATCTGTATTGGATTGCTTTCAGCGCAAAGAGTCTGGCCATAAGTAGTGCATTTTGGCTTTACCAAAGCAACGATGTCGCCTGCAACTGCTTTTTCAACGTCTACCTTGTTCTTACCGCGGAGGGTAGAGAAGCTTGAGAAACGTTCAGAAGCGCTGGCTGCTGGATTATAAATATCAGTACCAGTAGTGAAGGTGCCGCTAAGAACACGCATCAAAAGCATATCACCAGTCTGTTCATTGATCTTCTTGAAAATGAAGCCAGCCTGTGGGCCGTTTGCATCGTTCTTAAGTTCAACTGCATCTTCAGTACCGAACTTAACTGCAGAAAGAACTCTGCTGGTAAGTGGAGATGGGCAGCTTTCAACGATGAAGTTGAGAAGATTTTCAGTACCGATGTTCTTGAGAGACATTACAGTAAGCATTGGCTTAATCTGATTTGCTGCAATACCCTTCTTGAGAGCACCCTTAAGTTCTGCTGCAGTGATTTCTTCACCTTCGAAGAACTTGTTCATGAGGTCGTCATCACATTCAACAACTGATTCAACCATTGAATCGTGGAGCTTCTGGGCTTCATCATTCATATCGGCTGGAATGTCGCAGGCTGCGATTGATTTTCCCTTGTCATCCTTGTATTCATAGGCCTTCATATCTACGAGGTCGATAACGCCTTTAACTTTGTCGAAGGTGCCCCATGGGATAACGATTGGAGTAATCTTGCTATCAAGAGCCTTGAGAGATTCATAGGTCTTGTCGAGATTGATGTTTTCTTTATCAAGCTTAGTGAGAACAACTATTCTTGGAGTATTAGTCTTTTCGAGGATAGCCCAGTTCTTTTCGGTACCAACTTCAACGCCTGACTGAGCGTTTACGGTAACGATAGCCATATCAACTGCGCCGGCGATCTTGTATACTTCACCTAAGAAATCGTCAAAACCAGGTGCATCGAGAACGTTGATTTTGCAATCTTTATATTCAAGAGCTGCCAATGAAGTGTTGACTGTTGCTTTGCGCTTAATTTCTTCTGGATCATAGTTCATTATAGAACTATCATCGTCAACCTTACCAAGACGGCTATTAGCACCAGTGTGGAATAACATTGCTTCAGCAAGAGAGGTCTTGCCTGTTCCGCCGTGACCGACGATAGCAACGTTGCGGATTTGTTCGGTAGTATAAAGTTTCATGCTTAACTCCTACTTTTACTCAAAAAATTTCATTCGGTATACATTTATACAGTATTTTATCTATAATTGCAACGTACATTTTTAAATGTAAAAGTAAAAAATAATGAATGAGGCCTTTGGCCTATGAATGAATCGGCGGTGCCGATAATGAATGATTTGCTTCGCAAATCATTCATTATTTCTCCCTAACCCAGCAATAACACAAAAAAAAGCCACGCAATCGCGTGGCTTTTTTGTTGCTTCTATGGTCTGAAATGCTTCATGCGTTTATTGTCCGCAGCGTCTTTGCTTGCCGCAATCTCATTGTAAAGGTTACAAAGAGTCTTGCCTAGCAGAAAACTGCTGGTAACTGAAAAACAGAGAAGGGTAAAAATCTCCCTTGATCCGTCTATATTGTTAACTATTAAATCTAACATAAAACATTCCGGTCTTTGGATTGACTAATCCTCAGAACTTTATAAAATACTCCTGATCAAATCTTACCAAGGCAATTAGTCATGTCTGGATTACTGGATTTTTCTAATTCACCAAGCCATTTGATAACAGAATCAACTCTGAATCTTACTGAGCGGCCAATCTTTACTGTTGGAAGACCAAGATTACGAAGTGTATAGATTGTGTTTCTTTTGACCTGCAAGAATTCCATTAATTCAGGAATAGTCATAAGACTTTCTTTTACCATGAAAAATTACCTCCAGAACGTTGTCTTTTTTAAGACAAAACTTACGCGAAACCTATCGGCAGCTTTGGCTTTTTTCTTAACGAAATTTACTTCCCTTGAAATTTTTTGCACGCAAAGTAGTATTTTCAAACAAAGACAAATTTATTTAAACGTTAAAAAGCGGTGTTAATAAGTAAACAAACGGCAACAAACAAAAAAAGACAAAAAAAAATAAAAAAGTGCTAAAGTTTTCGAAATTTTAAGACGAATATAATTATGAAGTTCATGAGAACTTAACTTAAATATAAAAAGTTAAGTAAATATGGATGGACAACCAAACAAATCCCTAACTCCCTTTCAATGTGTCGCTATAAAAAACGGCACATTTATTTTTTTAGCTACTTTTCCCTCTTAGCACGTAAGTGCGCCCTCCTAGCGAAGCGCCCTTCTCCCTCTTAGCGAAGCGCCCTTAATATATAGTCTTGTACTAGCCATAAAAATCTGATATAGTTAAAACTGATTAATATTGACTAAAAATAGGGGTTTTTCATGTCTGAAAAATATAAAGGTTTAAAGAGACTAATGCTGGCATTGGGGTTGACTGCAGTAATACCTGTAGCAGGCTTTTCCCAGACCTTTGAAAAAAGTTTATCCAAAATAGCAGCACTATATGATAGTAAAAAATATCAGGAACTATATAATATGGTGCAACCAACAAAAGCCTTGAATAACCTTAAGGATGTCAGACTGTATATGGAAGCTGAAGCTCTCAGGAACCTTGATAGAAAACCTGAGGCATTTGCCCTTTATTCCAGGCTTATAGCTGATTATCCTGATTCTGAAGCTACTTTGCTGGCAAGAATGACTCATTTTATGCTTATGCTTTCAGAAGCACAGCCTGCAGAACTGCCAAGACTTGAAGCCACAGCCGCAGCCTTAAAGACTGTATGGCAAAAAGGAACAGCTTTCTTTAAGCTTTCAGAGCTGCCTTTCGTCGATATTAATACTAAAAGCCGCTTGGCATACCGTTCCTTAGTTGAATTTAATGCTGAAAGATTCTTTTATCAGAATGCTGCGGCATCTGTAGATTTACTGAAAAAGATTATTGCAGACCCTGGGTCTTATAAATTCTCGAATAAAGAATGGCTTGCTATTGCTGTCTGGATTATAAACGAAAATCTGACTGCTGAAATATATAAGAATAAAGCTAACCAGATAGTGTTGGAAAAGAATTTTGGCACGGCAGTTTCTGCTATTCTAAATGCTGAATACCTGAATAAGCAGAAAAAGACTGAAAAATCCATGGAAGCTTTTGCTGCAATTATTAATAATAAGAAAAATGACCCGGTTATGATAGCTTGGGCTAGAATGCTAAGGGGAAATATTAAGCATTTTTCGGGTAAGCATTCGGAAGCATGCACAGATTATCTGGCTGCTTCTACCTGCAATACATTTCCAGTAGACCCGGTTGCTATTAAATACCGTTTGATGCGTTCCTCATTTGAATGTGGCCGTGATGCAGAAACAATGCAATATATTAATCAGTTTCTACAATCTAAGTTTCAAGGTGGGGTATTGCCAGTCCATATTTATGAAATGGGTTTGAAATGCTATGATAACAAGGAGTTTAAACGTGCTATACCATATTTTATGCTTCTTGCGAAGAATTTTCCAGGCCATCACCGTGCAGACGATTCTCTTGGTTATGCGGCTCTTTGTACAGGCTTAAAGACTAAGGATGGTAAAGCTCTTCTTGAACTACTAAAGAAAAAGTATCCAAATTCCTTTTATATATGGTGGCTTTCACCTGAATCAAGAAAAGATACTTTAAAACTGGTTGATATGCCAGTTGGTAAGCTTTCTGCTGCTACCATGGATAGAATTGATGCGATGGATAAGCTTTGGGGAACTAAACTGAATGGTCTTGCCAAATCTGAAGCTCTTAAGCTTACTGATAAATATAAGTCAAATATGGCCTTGTTTAAAGCTATTATCGAAGTAGCACGTAAGCATGATGATTATCAGCAGATAATATCTTATGGCGAACGATTGGGCAAACAGATTTCTGATGCGGACAAGCCATTGACAGATATGCCAAAATGGGCCTGGGAAGCTTTTTACCCACTTGCCTATAAGGCGGAAGTTAAGAAATATGCAACCAGATTCGGTTTAGATTCTATGTGGATACGTTCAATCATGAGAGAAGAAAGTCATTTTAAAGTAGATATACTTTCTCGAAGTAATGCTCATGGTTTGATGCAGATTCTTCCCAGCACTGGCAAATGGATAGCCGGTAAGCTTGGGGAAAAGAATTTTAACAAAAACAAACTGTGGGATCCTGAACTTAATATAAGGTATGGTTCGTGGTATCTGAAATATCTGAGTGATCTGTTTAATGGCGACCTGTTCCTTGCATCGGCTTCTTACAACGGTGGTCAGGGAAATATTCAGCGTAAGGTGGAAGCTGGTCCATACAAGAATCTCCCTGTTTTGGACCGCTTAGATAAAGTTCCGTTACCAGAAACAAGAGACTACTATAAAAAAGTAATGGGTAGTCATTGGAATTACACCCGCATATATAAATGAATGAGGCCTGACGGCCTGTGAATGAATCGGTCTGTTTAGCGAAGCGTATTAAAAATATAGGTGTAGCCTCATTCATATTCGGCGTCAGCCGAATCATTCATTATTCTTTGGGTCTTGCTAAGTGTTGCCGATATAGGGTATATTACTACAAATTATTAGCTTTTTTGGAGATTCATTAATGTCTTATTTGAAAAGGTTTAAGAAGCTTATTCCTGGAATGCTGCTTGGGGTTTGCTGCAGTGCTTATGCCGCAAATGATCTGATACCTCAGCTTTTACAGCAGGGATTGCAGCACTATTCTAATAAAAAATACGCTGCTGCTGCTGACTATCTTGGTCAGGTCGTAGATATGGACGGAAGTCAGACCCAGGCTAGATATTATCTTGTATATAGTCTTTCTCTTTCAGGAGATAATGAACAGGCTCTTAAGCATGCACAGATTCTTGCAAGTCAGAATCCTAATGAACAGCAATATAAGACTCTTGTTAATCAGTTAAATGCAGAAATTAGTCGCCAAAATGCTGCTATACAAAAGGCAAAGGCTGCTACTGGCGCTGGTAAGGTTCGGAAGGAAGTTATGCTGGGCGGTTACCAGTCTCTAGATAAAAATTCTAACAACGTAATGACAAAGCCCAAGGAAGACTATACTCCAAGAGATATTACTCCTCCAAAGCCATTAACAGAACTTCAGAAGGCTGTCAGAAAGATTGACGAAGAACAGTTTGATGAAGCTGAAAAAATGCTTAAGGAAATAGTAAAAAAAGAACCAAAGAATGCTGAAGCTCTTTATAATCTTGGTGTAATCGAATTCGGCAGATATAATTATGAAGCCGCTATTGGGCATTTCAAAAAAGCTACAGATGCCGATCCAAAACACTTTGCCAGCTTCTCTAACATGGCTGATAGCTACAGCAACATAAGTGATTATGTTAATGCTGAAAAGGCTTATAAAAAAGCTACTGAAATCAAGTATGATGAATTTGCCCTTGTAAATCTTGCTGACACTGAAATTAAACTCGGCAAGCTGAAGGAAGCTGAATCAATATATGAAAAGGTTCTTGCTAAATCTCCAAATTCTTCAGAAGCTTCTGTCGGGCTGGCTCAGATAAGAGTAGCCCAGGGCAGACTAAATGAAGCTATGGATATGGTAAACACTGCAATTAAAGGCGGTGCTACAGGTGAAGCTAATTATGTTAAGGCGTTGATTCTTATTGCCAACAAGATGTATTCAGAAGCCAACGAAGAAATAGCTAAGGCATTATCTGTTAATGGTGGTAGTCAAAAATATATTTTGGCAAGAGCAACAGCATTTATTAGAAGCATGGATTTTTCACGCGGTCTTGATGATGCAAACGCTGTTTTGGCAACTAACCCGGATAGCGTTGAAGCCAGACTGCTTATTGCAGAAGGGTTCCTCGCTACTTCAGCCGATTCTGAAGCTGAGGCTCAGCTTGATGAAGTTGATAAGAAGGGAAAATATGGTCAGGCCTATAGACTTCGTGGGCAATTAGCCAAAAAACGTGGTAATGCTGACGAGGCAAAGAATATGTATGCAAAGTTCTTTGAAATGGAAGGCTCCAAGCCTGCCTGCGCATATGAATATGCTGAATTCCTGCAGACTGTAAATGAAAATTCCATGGCCATTGATACCTGCAATGCTATTATCAAGGCTTTTCCAGACACTATTTATGCTGAAAATTCAAAGGAACTATTAAAGAGTCTTTCTGATACAGAAGAAGCTCCTTCTATGGAAGGTGATTCTGCTGACACTGCAGATTCTTCCGCAAAAAGCAAATATAGACCTGGCAGCACTAAGTTTTAAGACTAGATAATCGAAAGGATATTCCCGAAATATGTGTGGAATTATAGGATATATAGGCACCAAACCCGCTAATGAAGTTATTTTTGATGGCTTAACAAAGCTTGAATATCGTGGATATGATTCTGCTGGTATTGCTGTTGTCGATAACGGCACTATCCATTGCAAGAAAGATATTGGCAAGCTTAGAAATATCAGAAAGCTTCTGCTTGACGATTTTCAGTCTGAATCTTCAATCGGTATCGGTCATACCAGGTGGGCAACTCATGGTCGTCCTTCTGCATTTAATGCTCATCCACACGGTGACTGTCATGGCACTTTGATGGTTGCTCACAACGGTATTATTGAAAACTTTATGGCTCTTCGCAAGCAGCTTACTGCAGAAGGTCACAAGTTTGTTTCAGAAACAGATTCAGAAGTTCTTGCTCACCTTATTGAAAAATATTATAAGGGCGATTTGAAAAAGGCTGTTATTGAAGCTTGTAAAACCGTTGAAGGTGCTTATGCTATCTGTGTAATCCACAAGGATCATCCAGAAGAACTTGTTTGTGCCCGTAAGGAAGCTCCACTTCTCATTGGTCTTGGAACAGGTGAAAATTTTGTAACCTCAGATGTTACTGCTATTCTTCAGTATACTCGCAAGGTTGTCTATCTTGAAAACTTCGAAGGTGCTGTTGTTAAGCGCGATGCTATAGAATTCTTTGATGTATCTTCAGAAAAGACTATTGAAAAGACAGTAACAACTGTTGATTGGAACCCTGTTGCTGCTGAAAAGGGTGGTTTCTCACACTTCATGCTCAAGGAAATCTTCGAACAGCCTCAGGTTATTCGTAACACAATTGGCGGCCGCACTTCAGAAGAAGAAGGCAAGATTTATCTTGAAGAACTTGGTCTTACAGGTCCAGATATTTTCAGAGCACAGCGCATCGTAATGGTTGCTTGTGGCACTGCATATTATGCTGGATGTGTTGGTAAGTATCTGATTGAAGAACTCGTTAGAATTCCTGTTGAATGCGATTTGGCAAGCGAATTCCGCTATCGCTCTCCACTCGTTGACGGTAATACCCTTGTTATTGCTATCAGCCAGTCTGGGGAAACTGCAGATACTCTTGCTGCTGTTAGAGAAGCTAAGAGCCGCGGTGCTAAGGTGCTCGGTATTGTTAATGCCAAGGAATCATCTTTGACACGCGAAGTAGATGGCCTTGTATATATTCATGCCGGCCCAGAAATCGGTGTTGCCTCTACAAAGGCATATATTGCAATGCTTACAGCCCTTACTCTTCTTGCATTGATGCTTGGTAAGATACGTTCTGTAATCTCTTCTGATTTTGTAAAAGAAAAAATCAGAGAGCTTAAGGTTCTTCCACAGCAGATTGAAAAGGTTCTTGAACAGAAAGACAAGATTAAGGAAATCGCTTCTAATTATCTTAATTCCAAGAGTTTCCTGTTCCTGGGCCGTGGCTTTAACTATCCGACAGCTCTTGAAGGAGCCTTGAAGCTTAAGGAAATCAGTTATATCCACGCAGAAGGCTATGCTGCTGGTGAAATGAAGCACGGACCAATCGCACTTATTGATAGCGAAATGCCTGTAATGGCTATTGTTACTGCTTCTGATCTCTATGATAAGACAATATCTAACCTTAAGGAAGTTCAGGCCCGCTCTGGCAGACTTATGGCCATAGCAACCGAAGGCGATACACAGATTAGGAATCTTACCGACCAGGTAATTGAAGTTCCAAGAGTTTCTGATATTTTCTCACCGATTATTAATGTTGTTCCACTACAGCTCTTTGCTTACTTCGTAGCTGACCTTCGCGGCTTAGACGTAGACCAGCCCCGCAATCTTGCAAAATCTGTAACTGTCGAATAATTCCCAGATAGTTCTGATACCTATTGGGTAAAGGGTTACTCTCAAAGACCCCCTTTCGTAAAGGGGGGTAGGGGG
>JAZUDR010000073.1:0-7443 GCA_045639725.1 Candidatus Avigastranaerophilus sp.
GCCCTTTGCGAAAGGGGGTGAGGACAGTTACCCTTTACGAAAGGGGGTGAAGTTTCTTACACTCCAATCTGGATATACTATACAACACGTAATTTATATTGGCAAGAAACTTGTTTGTTATTTTTTAATATTTAATACTACTTTGCGTGCGTTTTTATTGATTAGTTTATAATTATATGCTATATAATCTATCATTGGCACAATTTGTTGTAACCAATAAAGGAGAATTATGAAACTAATATCAAAATTTGCAGCTTATTCAATGTTGGTCGCGGTCCTAATCACAAATCCACTATTTGCAGAAACAACACAAAATGAAGATAATACAAACGATGATGTATCTGTTATCGTAGCGGAATCAGAAAACGTATTTGTTTTGCCAGAGTTATCCATTGACGCAGAAAGGGCTAGTTACCAATCACTTATAAGCAGACCTCAGGATGAAATAACCTCCGTTCAGTTAGAAAGCTCATCAACACGCAATCCAATAGAAATGCTCCGAAATTATAATTCCTCAGTCACAATTGGCTGGGGTCTCGGCGGTTCAACAGTAACGCCTGCCATAAGAGGCCTAGCCGCCCATTATACGAACGTTACCATAGACGGTATGAATATCAATACACCATGGAGCTGGAGTTCACCAATATCTGGTTTCCCGTTAAGCCGCTTAAAAAAGATTACTGTTGCCAATCCAGGCTCCGCTCTTGTTTATGGGCATAACGCATTAGCAGGCAATATCAATTTTGCCCTGCCATCAGGTGAAGATTACGAAGGCTTCACTCTCGGCTATGAAATAGGCGGCGAAGGCACTCAGCACATTGATATCATGTATGGCATCAATGACGAAAAGAGCCAGCACCTGGTTGGAATCTTAAAAGACAAATACGATGGAACAAGGCGTTTCACCAACGGCAGTCAGTATAAAAACAGCCGCGACAACACCATGCTTTACTACAAAGGCGCCTTTGATTTAACCCATAACTGGACCTTCAAAACAACAATCATGCATAATGATGGAAGCACAACGGTCGGCGATTCATGGGGCGAATATGAAAAATTTGATCCGTGGAAAATGTCTCTTCGCAGCTATGCATTAGTTAAGGATTTTGACAACGAAAGCAACTTCACCTTGCGATATAGCAGATATAATGATTATTCCAGAGATGTTTACTACACTGACGGAACCTTTACTACAGTAAAGAATCCCGACAAAGAAGACGGTCACACCAATGTAAGCATGAAAACCTGGGAAGCCTTATATAATACTAAGGCAGGCGAAAAGAACTACATTAATCTTGGTGTTCAGAACCAGAAGGTTACTGATAACCATGAAGCAATGTCGAAGGATTACCAGAACAAAGAATACGAAAACACTTCATTCTTCATTGCCGATTCTATAAAAGCGACCGATAAACTGAACCTGCATGCTGCTATTCGTTCCGACGAAGACTATGAAGGGGAAAGAGACACATCGTATTCCTTTAATGCCAACTATGATTTTAACGATAAAACCAGCATTGGTCTTGCTTACAGTCACACAGTAATGCTTCCGACACTTCAGGACCTTTATATGGGTGGAAAAGGTGGCACCTATGGGAATCCAGATATAAAGAATGAAAAATCTGACAGTGTAGAATTGAGATTAGCTCACAAACTCAATAACCGCTGGAATATTAATTTTGCTGGTTACAAGTATACTATCGACGATATGATTACCACTAAGACTGCCGATGAATTAGGTCTTACGGGGGAAAAATGGTTCAGAGACAGAAAAGGCAAGGATGTTAATCTGAGAGCCGATGATTACGTAAAAACGAACATAGACGAAGCGGAAATAATCGGTTATGAATTTGGAGCCAGAGGGCAGCTTAACGACAAATTTAATCTGGTTTTAAGTTATACCAATTTCAACAAGGCTGAAGACAAGAATACCAAGGTCAGACTCACTGATATTCCTGAATATAGAGCTACTATGGCACTCGAATACAGGAATGGCAAAGATACAGCAGTCGTATCTGTATCGCATCAGGGTAAAATGCAGGAAACCCAAGGCTATGACAAGGTTGATTCCTCAACCGTATGTGATATTTATTACAAACGTCAGTGCAACAAAGATTTTTCTGTTTATGTGAAGGTAGCCAATGTTGGAAATGACAAGCATGTCATACTGAGTCAGAACAGAATAAGCAAATCAGCCAGAGATGCTTATTATTATCAGGATGGCAGAGTAATCACTGTCGGTGCTGAACTAAGGTGCAGATAAAACTGGCTAAAAAAAATATCCGGGGCGCAAGCGTCCCGGACGAATAAATAAGGAGGCAAACAAATCCTACGAACCTTTCGGCAAGAGTTGTATTTTCTTTAACGATATTTTAAAAATTCTTAAAAAATATTAATTTTTTTTGAGACACCTCTCTGCTTATTCCTAACAATACAGAATCTATCCTTTGTAAAAAAGTTTTAAATACGTTATAATTGCTCAAAACAGGAAGGAGTTTGTATGAGAAAAATACTATCAGCTACCACTATCTGTTCACTATTGGCATGCTGTACCTTTGCAGTAGACTTAGAAGAAATCCAGAAACTAAAAGACATGGGCTTCACTAATGAACAAATAGTAGAAATGACCAAAGCCAGCAGTGCAAAGGCTACAGAAAACAAACCTGCATTACCCAATGCAGAAATGATTCAGCAGATTACAAATGCCAAAAACAATAATAAAGGTCTTTTAATCATTGTAGCTTCTAAAGAATATGCTGATCAGGGCCCTGGCAAAATTCATGTTTTCGATGGGAAACAGCATCTTGAAGATCTTCCTCTTCAGGAATATGTTTCTGCTGGTCCCAATGGCATTGTAAAAACTAATTATACAGAATATTCCAAGAGTAAAAAATGGACTTGGGGTGATTCAACCACTGTAATTGCTAACACTATATGCTCAAGATATCTAGGCTCATATGAACTTCCGGCTGGCAATCATGAAATCAAGCTTGAACGTTCTCTTTACATTGGTGACCCAACTGATGCGCTCAGATTCAAGGCCAGATATCACAAAAAATTCCACAATGTAAATATTGAAGCAGGCAAGGTTACGGTAATCAATTATTACTGGGAAGCTAATGAAAATTTTGGCAAGGACGTTGTAAATTCTGCCAATCACAAAGCTATTGTAAACAATGTCACTTCGTCCTGGGGCGAATATCTCAAGAAATAAATCAGCGTGCTAATTCTTCTATCTTAAACGGATCAACCATTCCAAGCATCGCAGCACCTATTCTAAATGCCTGTAGAGAAAGCTGAAGGTTCATACGTTCATCAAATGACATATCTTCTTTCAGCTTTTTATCAACAATATGGTTACTGGCAACAACTGCAGCGTCAAATTTTCTATAAAACTGTTCTATCTGTGTACTAGCATGACAGTTTCTGCAGCTTTTTTGCATTTCAAGACGTTTTGTTCCCCAATCATCGGTATGAACGGCCTTCAGTTCCTTTAAATTCCAAGAAACACGCGATGATACGTCATGGGTAGCCTTTCCGTTTTTGTTAGGAGCCAGCATGTGACAGGTCTGGCAATTTGGCTTCATTACTGCATCGTCAGTAGGATTGAGATGCTTTTTTGTTAAATCGACATCTTCAATATTCTTACTGGAGTTAATAGCATGGGAAGAACGACTCCAAGAGCGCATTGCCGGACTGTAATCATTATCATGGCACCTTGCGCAGGTCTGTGTATCCCTGGCATGAGCGAGAGAATCGTTGTGATACCCATGGCAAGCAGCGCAGCTTCCAAGACTACCATCCGGATTCTTTCTACCAACACCTTGATTTGGCCAAGAAGCATCAACAGCCTTGCCTTTTTTCATGTTTACAATACTTCCATGACAGGTTGTGCATGAGGTTTCGAACAGTTCTGGATTGCTTTCTCTCATAGGTATGAATTTTATAAGATCAAAAGCAGTAGCATGCCTTGACATCGCAAATTGTTCATATTGTTCCTGGTGGCAGAAACCACAACGGGCCGCAGAAACAGGAAGCTGGACGTTATAGCTGAAATGCCCCTGCTTAGAGGTCGGATCACCTTTTTCTGCCTGATGGCATTCGTAGCACCCTACTCCATTTTTGGCATGTGTGCTGTGTTCCCAGGCTTCAACCAGCTTCGGCATTCTAGTGGAATGGCAGCCCAGACAATGAGCAGTCTCATCAGTTGTAACAGCGTAGGCAGAATATTTTTTTAGAATCTTTGTTTCTGAGCCTATAGTTATAGTCTGCTGTGAATAGGCTGAGGAGGTTATCAATATACCCCCAAAAAGGATGGAGGCTATAAAAGCCTTTTTTTTCGATATATTTTTATTCATTTTTTCTGCCTGTTGTTTTTTGTATATTATACAATATTTTAGAAGCTAAATGGGTCGCTATGAATATTTTCTGGAGAAATGCCGTTCATAACAAGAACGCTAGTTGCTGCTTCCATCATTATTGACGGGCCACATAGGTAGGCTTGAAGCTCGGATTGAGACAAATTATTATTACCTAGCCATTCTCCAACAACCGTAGTAACCAACCCGGTAGAACCAGTCCAACCGTCTTCCAGTGCAGGTTCTGAAAGAACTGGAATATAGCTGAAATTTTTATGCTTCTTAGCAAGATTTTTGTATTCGTCCTCGCAATAAAGATTTTTCCTGCTTCTTACGCCGTGGAATAAAGTGATATTTCCTACGTAACCTTTTTCAAGTAAGTCCGCAACTATACTTCTCATTGGAGCGAGACCGACACCGCCTGCAACCAGAAGAACCGAAGGCGAATCTTTCACATACATATCGCCGTACGGACCAGTGAATTCCATTGATGTTCCAATCTTACACTCGTGAAGCCAGGTGCTCATCAAACCGCCTTCAATCTGCTGAACATCAAGCGAGAACTCATCAGCAGAGTTTGGAGACGAAGAAATAGAATAAGCTCTAATTGCTTTTTCCCATGGGAGTTCACGATACACCTGAACATATTGTCCTGCCTTGAATTCAAGCTTTTTGCCGTCTTCAAGCTTAAAGCGCAGATTCTTAATCTTATAAGCTACATTCTTTATCTCGATAAGCGTTGCTTTAAAGGATATAGCATTCAAAAGTTCTTCAGGAACTTCCACATTCATTGGCTCACGAAGCTTTACCTGACACGCAAGACGTTGTGAACTTTTTAATTCATCATCTGTCAGTATTATTTTTTCTAATGAAGTAACAGGACCGCCCCCAGACAATACCTTAATTTTGCAGCGACCGCAGTTGCCCTTTCCCCCGCAGGCAGCGGGCAAATGGATATCACCTTCAGATAGCGCGGCGAGTAGTTTTTCACCTCGTTTAGCACTGAAGCTTTTCTGATTGTTAATATTGATTTCAACTTCGCCGCTCTGGCCAAGCAATTTTCCGGACAATACAATCCCTAGACACAGCAATAGAACGAAGCCACAAACCACCAATAAAGTAATAAACAGATTCATTTCAAGCCCCATTCCCTAACACTATTCTGCTTAACCCATAAAAAGCCAAAGCCATAATGGAAGCAGTAAGCATTGTAATACCCGTCTTACCAAGGTATTTTGAAACACAACTCATATCAATCCTGCGTCTCAATGAAGCCATGAGGCATATAACGAGAAGCCAGCCAAGGCCACTTCCTAACGAATAAGCAACTGAGCTAACGAAATCATATTCCCTCAAAACAACAAAGATGCACACTCCGAGAATTGCGCAGTTAACAGCAATCAAAGGCAGAAAAATGCCAAAGGAAGCATATATTTCCGGGAAATAGCGGTCCAGCAGTTGTTCAAGGAACTGTGTAACGGAGGCTATAACCAGCACAAAGAAAAGAAGCTGCAGATATTCAATACCTAACGGAACAAGAATCTGGTGATATACCACATAGTTGATAGCCGTTGAAATAAGCATTACAAAAGTAACTGTAAGTCCCATCTGAAAGGAAACCTTCAGGTCAGAGGAAACAGATATAAGCGGGCAGGTGCCAAGGAAGTAATACAGTGACATATTTTCTGCTATAGCCGCAGTAAAAACGAGCTGCAGGAGACTAATCATCTGAGTGTAATCCATGTCAATCTCTCCTGCCGAAGCTTCTAAGCCAGTTTACAATAAACAGAAACATTACAAAAACAATGAATGCCCCTGGGGGAGAAGAAAATACATCGCATGGTATATAGCCATCTGGCATAACATAAAGATTCCAGACGGTTCCGTTGCCCAAAGCTTCACGTATCACAGATATCCCCATCAAAACCATCATATAACCAATAGAAACGCCCAATGCATCAAAAAAGCTTTCTGATGGTGCATGGGAAGAAGCAAAGGCTTCCATTCGGCCCATTACAATACAATTTGTCACTATCAAACCTACGTAAGCGCCAAGTTCGCGAGCCATTTCCGGATAAAAGACTCTTAAAAGCTGTTCAGCTGTAATTACAGCAGTCACAATAATCAGCATGTAAGAAAGCAAACGAAATCTGAAAGGAATTCTATAGCGAAGAATAGAAGTTATTACAGATGTAACAATAGTTGTGATACCTACCATAACAGACATAAAGAAAGCATTTTCGACCTTCATTGTTACTGCCAGAGTTGAGCATAAGCCAAGTGCCAGAACAAACACAGGGTTTTCTGGGACCATACCCTTCCATATTGTTTTTAAGGCTGTAATCATGGCAGACCTCTCAATGCTTTTTCGAGCAGTTTTTCTACAGCTTTTGAGCTTGTCGTTGCTCCAGTAATAGCGTCAATTTTTATATCCGGACTTTTAGTTCCATCGGTTGATGCAACCATATCAGGCATGCTGTCTGTAAATTGGGAGCAAAAATCTTCTTCGGTTATTCTGCTGCCAACCCCTGCGGTTTCATTCTGTTCAGTGACACGCAAGCCCATAATCTTCTGCTTAGAGGTGTCATAGACAAAAACAATTGTTATCTCATTCCACATACCACTACCAGTGGCTTCACAAGCTAGCAGAGCAGAATCAGAAGCATTTTTCCAATACTTGATTCTTCCTTTATGAACAAGCTTAAACTCATTCACAAATCTCTTATACTCCTCGTCGCCATCTTTGCATTTAACTAAATTGTCTTTGTCTCTGCCTTCATCATGCGAAGCATACTTCACAGCGCCAGCTACTTCACTGGCTCTGCCTACTTCACAAGCGCAGCTTACTTCACTATCCCTAATTATCTCATAAACAGCGGAAACAGTGCGTTCTGACAATTCTGCCCGTTCACCGATTGCTGCTCTGGTTCCGCCCAGCAATACAGCGCAGATGAGGCTTAAAACAAACATAAATAATATTTCGCTCCAGGTTGATTTCTTATTCATGCTTTACCCCCAGAACATCTATTATCAGAGGCGAAATAACCTGAGCCAAGAGAAAGCCATAAGCAGGAGCAAGAATATC
>JAZUDR010000074.1:0-6452 GCA_045639725.1 Candidatus Avigastranaerophilus sp.
AACATACCTTATACCTACTTGGTATAGAAGTGTAGCTAGTAAAGCTTTAAGCTTTAAGCTTCAAGCTATAAGCTGTAAGCTATAAGCTATAAGCTATAAGCTTCAAGCTTCAGGCTTCAGGCTTCCAGCTTCCAGCGGCCTGCTTGTTCTCGGCCAGCAGCCAACAGCTAATAGCCAAAAGCCTATTGAACATACCTTATACCTACTTGGTATAGAAGTGTAGCTAGTAAAGCTTTAAGCTTTAAGCTATAAGCTATAAGCTATAAGCTTCAAGCTTCAGGCTTCCAGCTTCCGGTGGCCTGCTTGTTCTCGGCCAAAAGCCAACCGCCAACAGCCATCAGCCTATTGCAACAAACCTTATACCCAAAAAATATAAAACTTTGTACACAATTTTTAATAAAAAAATAAACTTTCTTACGGTAATTGTGGTATTCTAAATAAATGAATTCTTTAAGAGGAGTTTATATGAAAAAAACTAGTTTGTTGCTGGCACTTTTACTTTGTTCTAGCATGTCTTATGTGGCAATAGCTAATGATTCTGACATCGACGCTGGTCTTGATGATGTTACCATTTCTGTTGGCGCTGCATCTTCTGAAGAAGAAAACGTAGCTACAGTCGAAGCAAATAAAGAAGCTTCCGACAATAGCGAATCCTTGACTGAAAAAGCTAAAGATGAACTTAATGCCAAGGAAAAAGAAAAGAAAGACGAAGAAGAAGATGACGTAACCGGTTTGGCTAATCTTCCAAACGGTACTGCATATGTTGGTGTTTATTCTTACTTGAACCTCAGAGACGGCGTTTGGGGCAACATCACTGGTAAGATGTATAACAATGAAGAAGTTACTATCACCGGCCGTGACGGTGACTGGTATAAGGTTTCTACCAGCAAGGGTGATGGTTATCTCCATGCCAGATATGTTTTTGCAGAAAAAGACAAGAGATATTATGGCAATGAAGTAAACGAATGGGATAATCCAAACGGTTACAGCTCAAGCCCATCAGGTTCTTCTAACACTGTTCAGGCTAGCGACGTTATTATCAACGTTGATGGTGACAGCGTTCAGGGTAAAGTTGTTAATGCTGCTAAGCAGATTCACGACAAATATCAGGGCTATCAGGCATTCCCATATGACCCATTGACTGAAGGTGGTAACCTCGGTTGTGCTCAGGTTGCTACTACAGTTCTCAAAGCTGCTGGCGTTCTCAACCAGACTTGCTTGAATTGTACTGGTACTATCAGTCTTCTTGAACAGGCTGGTTGGAGTTCAGTAACTTGGCCTCCATATCAGGCTGGCGACGTTGTTTTCTGGGAAACCTATCAGCCAGGTCCATCTCACGTTGGTATCGTTATGAATTCAGGTAACAGCGCTCAGGCTATGAATAACTCTTCAAGCAAGAGAATGCCACAGTATAGCGATATTACCTCTATGAAGATCTGCAAAATCATGAGAAAGCTCTGATTGGGTGAAAAGCTATATGAGAAAGACTACTTTATTAGCTCTGTCACTTATGCTTTCTGCTTCTGCCAGTCTGATGGCTGATGTAGCTGTCCCATACGGTGAAGGCGCTGGACAGGCAGATATCATTAACTACAAAAAATATCCAAAATGCGATGACCCACAGCCAACAGGTCCGTTGAGCTTCAGGGTTGTAGGCGAAGATACATGGGTTGCTGACAGCGTTAGAAGCAAACTCATGAAGTTCGGCAAGGATGGTAAGTTCGTTAGCGAATTCAATACCTATCCAAGTGATGACAAGGCTTTCTTCACTGAAACAATCAAGGATGAAAAGCTTGGCGAAACCAAACTTCCAGTTCTTCTCAGAACTATCGATGACTTTGCTCCAGTATATGGCGAAGACGGCAAGTTAGCTGCTTTCTGGGTAGCTGATAGCTGCAAGAATATGCTTACAAAGTTTGCTGTTGACGGCACTAAGCTTGCTGAATTAAAGCATCCTGATTTCGGTCAGCTCTATAGAGTAGAAGTTGGCAAGGGCGGTCACATTTTTGTTGCAGACAAAGTTGCACGTGCAATTTTCACCTTCGACAAAGACGGCAAGTTCCTCAACAAGGTAGACTGGGAATGGTCTGGCTTTGCTGTTAGCGGCGCTGACGACAAGCTCTACAGACTTACATATGATGAAAAGACTAAGAGAAATAGCCTTGTAGTATCTACTATAGACGGTAAGGTTCTTAGCACTACATCAATACAGCCACTTATGTTCGATCCAAGACTCTGGTGGGTTGATGAAGAAAAGGCCGAATGTGTAATTACTTACTCTCAGCCGGAATTCAAGGGCTTCTTCAACATCGTTCGTGTATACCTCGATGGTAAGACCCTTGCTGAAGGCGAAATGCCAGCACCGATTATTATGAACCGTATCATCGAAAATAGAAACGGCGAAGTATTCATCGGTAAGTGCAATTATTTCGATGCTCCGGAAGGACAGTTTGAAGTAGTTCCATTCACTCTTCCTGAAGCAAAATAATTAGGAGAAGGCTATGAAAAAGAGCTTAACTTTTGTTATCCTTTTTGCAGTTATAGCAATGAGTCTTTATGCAGCACAGATTCCGATAAGAGGCTATGTTAATGCAGACATAGGCCTTAATTACAGATCTGGCCCAAGTGCGTCGGCTTCCAAGCTGGGTGCTTTGAATAATGGCACTCAGATGAAGTTTGACGGTGCTTCTGGAAATTGGTATCATATGTGTAGCCCAGCCGTCGGTTATGTTTGCGGTGACTACATCGTAGTAACCGAATACGGCGAAGCTCCGGAAGGCAGTGAAGATTACTTCTCTGATATGCCTGAAGAAATGACACCTGCATCCTTAGAAGCAGAAGAAGCTGGCATGTCTGAAGAAGAAAAAGACAAGCTTGGCTGTAATTTGGAAAGAAGTCTGGTTAAGTCTAGTGTAACAAAGGCTCCACCTCAGGATAAATGAAAAATGCTCTTCAACGCTGCCATAACAAAAGGTATGGCAGCGTTCTTATAGTTGTTATAGCGGTTTTTGCAGTTCTTGCAATTTTCCTGGCTTCATTCATGAAGTCAGCTACTACAAGAACGCATTCCACTAAGAAAATAGGCGATACAATGCTAGCCAGGGAATTAGCAAATTCTCTGGCTATGACTTCGTTTCATTATATAAAAAATGTTGCGCTGAAGGATGAGGGTGGCGAGTTAAGAAAGGTTCTTGCCGAACCTATGTCTTTTTATAAAGACAAAAAAGTAGAATCGGGCGACCTGATAGCTGGTGTTAAAAGCTATATAAAAGAAGGCGCCAACGATATTATTTCCGCATTATTAGAAAAATCCGGCTTAGAAAGCATAAAGCTGGAAGAAATGACCTGGAGAATCCACAAGGGTGATTTTACTGCATTGAAGCTGAATGGTGACGACGACTCACCATACCCACGTGAAAAGAAAGGCGTAGTCCGCGTTTTTATAAAGATTTCCTATAAGCTTCCAGGCCAGAAGGACACTATTTCTGAAGATTATCTATTTGCTTCATCGATAACTGTTGCAGCAAATATTTTTCCTGTTTTATCAAAGTTTAATTTTTACGTAGAAGATGCTTTTGGCAGTAACAAACCAAGCGGCGATGACCTGCTTTACAGATTTAACAAGGTCAGCACAAGCGCAGGCGGAAAGCTGAGACCAGATTCCACCCACTGTCCGTGGATTTTCGATAACGGCGCCAATGAAAAGGTTTTTGACAGCTATAAGGATATTATGCTTAACAGAAAAGGCCTAATCTATCTTGGCGGCGGCGATAATGATTCGCCGGTAATCCTTGGGGTTGCCAGAGGCTTTTCTGACGTTGAACAAGGCCCTTATGGCGAAGATTTCCACTTCTTTAAAAGAGGCTCAGGTGGCTATTGGAAAACCTGGGAAGTATGGGACAACGGCACTGGTATCCTGTCTGCTAATATCGGCTTGTGCAATGATGAAGATACAGCCAATCTTGGAACCTGGCAGTTGATGTTCGGTGAAGGCTACAGAAAGCAATCCACCGTGAACTCAATTTTCAGACTATATGGCACAGATGCAACGAAACAGTCACCAACACTTGTTCTTGGGTATGTTAATTCCATGTGCGGTGATGTCAGGGCTTACAAGGGCGAAAAAAATACAAATAATAAGCTGGCTTTCTTTGACCATTGCAACGACTTTATTGACTTTACCGCATTGAATGCCAATGACTTTGGGGAAAACATCGGTGCTGCTCTGCAGTATTCCGACAGCGTTCTTAGCATAAGCAAGTTTGCGTTGGCTTATTCCTCAAAGACAGGCTTAGATAACAGTAATAGAAGTAATCTTGAAGAATTCTATGAAATATACAAGGAAAAGTATTGCACTAAGGTTGTTCAGAACAGATACAATAAGGACTATACCTATATCCTTACAAAGGCTCTGGGGAGACCTGATGATGACCGCGCTTATCCTTTGGAATACTGTTCAGATGTAGTTAAGGACGAAATAAAATCTCTTTGCGAGCTTAAATCTAATGATATTTTCACCAAGGTTCCTTCTGTAGAGGGTGCCAAATTTGATAAAATTTATAATGTAAGCAAGCTTGACGAACTTAGTCCGTTCATGGATAAGGAAAAGCTCAGAATTGACGGCACTGAAGATTCTACCAATAAAGACAGGCTTATGAGAACTGTTACATATGATGCTAAGGACTCACCTTTCGATGATTTTCTCAGATTCAAGAATTTACTGAAAAAGGGTGATGATGGAAAAGAAAAGCTGGACTTGAACGGCTGGCTTTATATTGAAGGTGATGGCGAAACTGTGGAACTGGATAAATACACATCAGCCAGTCAGGGCGGTTTCATTATTGCCGGCAAGGATGGCGGTAAAGCTAATGTAAGACTTAAAGGCAATATCGAAGGCGAACACCTTTCCATCGTCGCATTAGACGGTGATATTATCGTAGATAATGCTGTAACTCATCTTGATGCTTCATTGATAGCCGCTAACGGTCAAGTAAAGCTGGATTGCGGTTCTAGCATAACCAATAACCAGCAGCTAACAGTTAAGGGCAATATAGTAATGAAGAATCTTACTAAAGAAAGCATTGACTCTAGCTTTAAGCGTTGCTTAGGGTTAGAATATTATGAACCGTTGGCGGCTCTTCCGAATAACAATAAATCTGGAATATCTCAGGATGAATTGGAAAAAACAGAATTCCCGCTGTTGATGTTTGATTTAAAAGAAGATATTGTGATGCTAGACTGATGCAACTGAGAAATATTAGAAAAATACAGGGTTTTTCCCTTGTCGAAATTTGTATAGTATGCGGTGTATTGGCCGTATTGATGATTCCTGTCTTTGCTATGATGTCAAAGGGCAGTTCTGTTACCATCAGAAATCGCAATGAAATACTTGCTCAGCAGCATGCACTGAATGTTATAAACTATTGCAATATCACACCCTATGATGACGATTTCCTTAAGCCTACTGGCGATGAAGGCAGACCGATAACTGATCTCAAGATTAACCTTTCTAATGGGATTGTAATTGATATGGGGATGCAGGATGAAGACTTTTATAAGATTGCTTCCAGAACTATAGCAGTAAAGGAATTCAATGCCGGTGATAGCTGGCCCAATAAATATAAGATTGTCACTGTAAAAGTTCAATGGCAGCAGATTGGTGAGCAGAAGCCACGTAGTGTAAGTATGTCCGGCCTGCTGAATGGTAGCTTATGAAGAAATCAAGAAAAGCATTTAGTTTAGTAGAAATTACAGTTGGCGTTATTATTGCCGCTGTGCTTCTTACAGTCTTGATGAAGCTGCTTACATCAGGTATGAAGGGCTCAACAAAGGGTATTGCCCATCAGGCAAATGTTGAAGCTGCCTCAATTCTCATGTCACAGATTGAATATGATCTCTTGAGAGCTTCTGAGATTGAATCTCCCGAACTGAATGGAAGCGATACTGAAGCTAAGTGGAAATTCTATTACGCAGGCTCTGGCAGCGGAACTCCAGTGACTGTTATTTATGAAGCCTGTGCCAGTGGTGGTGCTTACAGAAAGGTTACCATGGACGGCAAGACACAGGATACGATTCTTGCTAAGGGACATGATGTTAAGCTGACATTCACGCATTTTATGGCTACTCCGGCACCTTCTAAGTATAGTAAGTTGGGTGCTAAGTATTTGAGAAGGCACGCCATGTGGGTTGAACTGACTGTTTCAACTAAGCATGACAAGAAGGTGGGAGAAAAAGAAACCTTCACCCTCAAGCGTTTGATAGTGGTCCGCAGCCATATGTAGGAAGCTTTAAGCTTGAAGCCGGAAGCCGGAAGCCGGAAGCTCGAAGCTTGAAAGCTTGAAGCTCGAAGCTCGAAGCTCGAAGCTTGAAGCAGAACATTATTTGATATCAAGCAAGTATAAGGTTTGTTGCAATAGGCTTTTGGCTATTGGCTGCTGGCCGAGAACAAGCAG
>JAZUDR010000075.1:0-12287 GCA_045639725.1 Candidatus Avigastranaerophilus sp.
TGAATAACATTAGGGTGGTAAAACATTATGATGACGAAAATGGTCTATTTAAGTGCTATGCTGTAATTATACCTCATCAGATAGAACGTTATTTTTAATAAAATGAAAATATAGCAAAAAAAACACGTCAAATGCAGAAATTACGATTTTGATAAAGCACTTTTTAGAGATTTAGCAATTGTAGAACCTTAAAGATATTATAATTGAAGCAAATAGTTCACTTTTGTGAATAGGCAAAAGTGAATTTTGTTATCGTATGTTGATTGTGACGGAGATGTAATCACCGGGTTCGGGGATGTTTTTGGGAAATTTGCTGGATGGGATGTAGATTTCGCGGCAGCATTCCGGGTCTTCGGGGTCTTTAATAACAACTACAACAATACCGGCAGAAATACGGTCAACAAAGCCTTTTGCTTTTTTCTTCTGTTTCTGATAGATGCTGGGTGTTGTGCGCTTAGACTGCTTAGTAACTTTTTCTTTAGAAGATGATTTTGAAGGTTTGCCTGCTATGATAATCATAAATAATACCTCTCTCATATAAAATCATAACTTGTAACCAGAACTTTAGCAAGATTGGAATTGTGCGCATAGTATGTATTAGGAAAAAAGAGCCTCAGTTTTGAAAAAATGGGCTGAGGTCTTTTTTTGTCGGGGGTCTGTGTTTGGGTTTGAGTTGTTGAGAGAGGAGAACCCCGACATTGAGTGTTGTGATTGGCTTAGGGTAACATAATGAGAAGGAGATTTCAAGAGAGCAAAGGTATTTAATCAGCATCTTGCAAGCATATTACTGGCGTAAGCATGTTTATATTTATAATCACATATATACACATACATATATTTATAAATACAAGTAGATATACAATCATATTAATACACATATATCAATCAGATAGCAGTGGGATTATTGGAGGAGTTTTAGAATGATGTTCGACGGAAGACTGAGATTGATGGCAGATTGAACAGTTGACTTTTGAATGCAGCCAAGCAAATTAGAACCAGAGACTTGTGACAAAGATTTGTGGTTTATGAAAAGTATTGAGGAACTAGGCGGAGGACTGGGAATAATATTTGTTGGAAGTAGTTTCAATGGGTGATTTTCCAGATGGCGGAGTTTTTGGGACCGCTTCTTTTTATGTAACCTTTTTCCTTTAGAGAATCTAATGCTCTTTGGACAGTGCGAACAGTTTTTGATATACGTTTGGCAATTTCTTCTCTGGAACATTTGGGATTTTGTTTCAGCAAAGCAAGAATAGCTTTTTCACTAGCATTCAAATAGAAATACTTCTAAGTGACAAAAATGTCACTTAGAAAAAAATTGATTATGCTGTAATGTTGTGAAAACAGCGAATTTGTGAAGATTATGGAAGTGACATCATAAGTAAAAAAATGTCACTTTGATGTCACTTTGCAAGAATGAGATGTCGCGAGAAGAGATTTAACGTTCTGTGCGGCAGAATTTTACAGTAAATTCTTGCTAATTCTTTGTAGTAAGGATTTTCGAGGATTGGCTACGTGTGGTATATTTTTGGGGAGTTTGATAGTTCAAAAGTTGTAAATGCTTTGTTAGAAAGGGGGAGAGGTGTTTTTTAGACGTTAAAAATGTGGCTACTTTTTTGGAAATAGAAAATCTGAAGGGTTGGGGGTATTTGAAGTTATGTTTTGAGCGAGAATATGAGGTTTGTGGCGGGGTTTGAGATTACCTGCAGGTTTGGCTGGACGGAGGACGGAAAATTAAGGGAATGTGGACATTAGATGTTTGAATTGGATATAATGGGGAAATGAGATTTGAAAAGGAGAATTGAATTTATGGCAAGAAGAGCAACAAATACTGCAAATACTGAAAAACCGAAAGCTAAAGCAAAGAGCCAGGCGGAACTTGATACTGAAATGATGAAGAAAGCAAGAACCATTATCAAGAAATGTTTTGATAAAGCTGCGCTGGTGAAGAGTGAAGACAACGAAACAAAGTTGTGGTGTGAAGCTGCGTTTTATGCGGCACAGACATTGGAATTACTTGATAAAGACAGAGAAAGATTGAAAGCCAAGAAGAGTTTGGAATAAGAAATTGATAGAACAAGCAACTCAAAGCAGTATTTATCATTCTACTGGGAAATTATAACAAGAACAAGAATGCTAAAAAGTGTATCGAATACGGTTTAGCAAACCCGCCTATGTTAGAAAGAAAAAGCAAACTAGATAAGCTTATTGAACTGAAGGAAAACAATAAAGCAATAACATTAACTGCTTCAAATATGTAATGTAATAAGAGAGAAATAAGCATAAATACAAGTATAAGTATAATTATACTTATACTAATAAATTTGAAAACTATTATTAGGACATATTTTAATCGTTAAAGTTACTAAAATAAATACCTAAGGACTTAGTTGTAACTTGCCTAGTTTGCGAATATTCAAATTTATAAACTAAGTTCGTAACGTTATCTGGTAAAATAGGGAAAGGATTTATATCAGTATTATTAAAACATTTTATATCTGTTAACCTTAGAATTAAATTACCTTTAGTTATTGGTGACAATCTTGCAATTTCCTTGGCAAGGTTTATTCGGAATTGTAAACTATTAAAAGCTGATTTTATATTCTCTAGTTTAGAAACAAGTTCATCTAATGTTTCACCATCTTCACAGTCATCAACTTCAACTACAGCAAGCATACAGGCAGATTGATTAAAAATTTGTTCGTGTTTTATTGTAACAAATTTATCTTCTGAAGCTGTAGTTTTTATTTCAATACATTTATCTATATCACTAACAATATCATACTGCGAATATATACCGTTTTTGTGCCAGTACAATGATAAATCAATACCATATTTATGATAGATAGTTTCCATAAACTTTAATTCCCCATAAAGACCTATGGTGTTTAATGTTTTTTCAGTTGACGGTATTTGAAACAAATCTATCAATGAATTAAAAAACTCTTCAAATGGCAAACTAGCTGTATTTAAGCTATGAATTTCACATAATTGAACCAATGTTTTAATATTATCGTTTTCTAAATTACCATTGTACGTGATTATATTATAAAAGCCTGATTTAAATGATGGATTGTTCTCAGCAGATGTTATGCTAACGTGGGTTTGGAGACATAAATATTCTGTGGTTAAACTATTACTCTTGCTGTATAAATCATCTTTCACCATATAATGAAGTTTTTTATTACTAATAAAAAAACCTGCATTAACAGAAAGTTGTTCGAGTAAATATAAATCACTACTGTCGTTTGTATTATTTATTGCACTTAATATGGTTTGTAAACTTAACATTTAAACATCATCCTTTTTGGCAAAATACTTGCACTTTTTGGGTAAATAGAAAGCAAACATATACTGAATATGTTCTTGCGGATTCTTACCTTCTAAAGTATTCTTATCTTTGAATGGTATGATTTTATGGACTTGAATATTGATAGTAGATTCATCAACGATAACTTTGTTATCACCCATATAATCATTTTTATTGTCACGACCTTGATGTAAAGCATGTATTCTATTATCTGAGTAAAAACTACGTTCTCTGCCTTTGCCTTCATTATCATTCATAAAAATAACAGGTATCTTAGGATAATCTTTTAGAAGTCGTAACAAATTAGCATTAAATGGATCATATTCTAAAACGCTTTTTATTTGATTTAATAAATTTATAATTTCAGTGTTGTTAACGACCACAAAGTCTGCTGTTTTCTGGTTAGAATTACGACCATTTGTTGTAATTGAAAAAGTATGATTTTCTTTAAAATCATTAATAAGTTTATTGTTAATACTATTTATTGATTTATCAAAAACACCGTTCCTTTGCTTAAGCCAGCGTTGTTTAAACATTATTGTTTTATAGGAAGCCACATTAGATCTAGTAGGTTTTTGTTTTGTATCTTCAGCAAAAACAAGAACATCATCTATATCTAACAAACCTTCTTGAACTTCTGCAAATTGTTCCCATAAATCAAATTCCATTTCTGCTAAGTTAGTAAATTCTCTAGCTATATCTGATGTTGTAAATATTTTTGAGATGTCTAAATACTTATTTCTATAGCCGAACCATCTTGCTCTTTGTAGATTTGTATCCATGTTGCCACCATTGTTGGCCCAACGAGTAAAATATGTAGTTACTAATTTTGGGAAAGTAACACCTCTTTGTAATAAATCACCACCTATAAAAATTCTGTATTTTCGAAGAGATTTATTAGCTTTTGTTTGAGCGCCGTCAGAGTTTTCCAATATTATATGGATTCTTTTTATTATTTGTTCGGTTATCAATGACCATAAAACATCAAAATTGAATTGTTTATGAATAGCTTCTGAAAATAAATCATCATAAATTTTAATTAGTTCTTTTTTTCTTATTTTTAAATTTTGTTCAGAACCGGCTTCTATTTCTTCCTTGAAGTTCTCGATAAAAGCATTGACAGAAGAATAACATGCAATATGCTCATCTTTCAATCTGTGAGTATGTATAATCATATCACTTGTTTTGCAATCTCTTTTTATCATAATAGACGTGGCAATAATAAAATGATAGATAGCTTCTTTCAATGAATCTGTTAATTTACCAAAAGAAGAGTTGCTGTTATCTTTAACTGTTTTTATGATTTGATTGTCGTTAAGATGAAACTCTTCTGAGCCACAATAACCAACACCAGGCTCTAAAAGGTGGATGCTCTCCGGGCGCAAAGCACTATATTCATCTTGGAAAATCAGTGCCTGAGGTGTAGCAGTAACAGATAAATATAGAGGATTTGAGAGATAACTCTTAATTGTTTTTATTGCGGCATAGGTTGCTGAAGCGTCCTCTTTTTTGTTTTTCTTTGTATTCAAGCTGGCCTGATCACCTTCATCATCTATTACAAAAGCTCTAAGTGCATTTTTGTCTAACTTTTTTATACATTCATTTAATTCGTTCATAGCACCAGGTCGTTTCATAGCAATCAAAAGAATTGGCTTGTTAGCAGCTATCAAATCTAAAAACACTTGATTATCCAAACCCTTAAGTTCTTCTTTATCTTCAGTAGTGAATGCTATCGGAGAATCATTAGAATAATCTGCTTCTGATGGTATGTTAAATGTTTTTATAAATCGATCTTTTGTCTGTTTTAGTAAAGTATTGTCATAACCACCATAAATAATAACCATGTTATATTTATTATCGAAAGCTAATGCGGTAAATAATTCTAGATTAGAAGTCTTACCTGACTGAACTTTACCAACTAATAAAGCATTATGGTTACTCTCTTTATCATTAGCTTGTGCCATAACCTCACTAAATGTTTTTATAACATTATTTTTTATATTATTAGCACCATATTCACCGTATGTTTTTATATGAACTTGGCAAATTTCCTTAAAAAATCTGCCACCTAATGATATGCTTTGTACTTCTTGTGATGATGATTTAATTATTCGATATTTTTCCATATAAGCTCACTATTAATCGTTTTCTGAAAATTGCTTTAAATACTTATTCATGTTCATTCTTAACGTATCTGGGGCTATTTTACCGTCACTATCGGCTATCTTAGCTTGCCATTCAGACACAAGAAAAGCTAAAACAAATTTTTCTAGAATAATCTGAAAAGATTTTTCTCTTGTATAAGGTCTGAAAAAAGGATGATCAATATTTATTGTAACATTAAATTTCAAATTGTTTTGTTCATCATTTTTTAAATCTAACCAATAGCTTGTTTTGCCGGTAGACCAATTTATTACAAAATGTAACTTAGTCATTGGGTCTATTGGAATAGTATATTCTCTCTTTTCGCCAACAATCTCTTCTTTGTCTGGTTCATCTTTTAATACAGTATCTTTGAATTTTTGAACAGGATCATCTTTCGATGGTTGAATTAAAGCAGGAATTTCTGGTGTAACAGGCTTAGGAGTAATGGATTTTTGAACTTCCTTTTGAACTTCTTTTGATTTTTCTGGCGTATAATCATCTTTATCAGCGCGTTCTTTTTTAGACATTTCAGCTATAACAATGAAGTCTTCAATGTTATTTTTCAACGTCTTTATAAATTCTTCTTCCAAACCATCATCCCATATAAAATTATCCTTTGCTTGGTTTACTGGAAAATCGTCTAAATTAAGTTCACCATAGAGTTTTAATGAAACTTGGCTTTGAACTTGGCCAAAGATTTCATGAGGTTTATAGTTGTTGTCAGTGCCACCTATAATAACTCTATCATGCCTAAATAACGCAAAACCAGCATTGGGAAAACTACCTGGATTCATAATGCCGACAAAACCTGAGACATGATATTTTTTATCCAAAGTTACAACTTCAAAATCTAAATTTTTCTTCCAAACCTGGTCTTTAAATACCAATGGTTTATAGTCTTCAAAACCTATTACTTCACCATTAAAAGATATAAGAATTTGTTCTTTATTAATATCTCTTCTATACATACTAGATAATAATGATTTTATCTTAGAAATAGTTTGGCTACTTGTTAATTTTTTAGTTATCTGACTGATTATTATTTTTGTGCCATGACTCTCGGCATTGGTCTTAGTTCGATTAATTTCAATAGTATTGAGGTGTTGCTCTTTCAAAATTGGTATGTTGACTATTGCTTTATAGCTATTTAGCGAACCATACATAGTGCTTTCAACACTCCATACGTTACCAAACCATGAAGCTGCTGTTTTTAAACCCATACCAAATTCGTTTCTACCTGTTTGTGTGTTATTTCTTGAATCTAATAATATAGCATCTCTAAAACGGTCTTCCTCCATACCATAAGCATTATCTATTATTGTTAGAGTATTTGCTATTTGATCATACTCGATTTGTATTGTTAGATTTTTAAAATTTGGCAAAGAATCTAATTCTGCTTTATGAGAAAAATATGATTGAGTTGAATTATCAACAAATTCAGCAATAGCATACCAAGGTTTATAATTCAATCGTGAAAATACATTTAAAATGCTTGCTTGGGGTTGAATATTTAACTGAAGTTTACCGTCAGAACCAAAAACAAAATTATTATTTGGTGGTTGTGGATTTTGATGCAAATCAGCTGTTTGTATAGTAATAGGAAAATCATTTAAAGTTTTTTCTATTATTACTTCTCTATTATCAATAAGTTGTTCATGAAGCATTATTCTACGATTTATATAATAAATAAAATATTCTTTTCTAAAAGCACAAACATATTCACCATTTCTAAGTTGTTGTGCAAAACCATTCTTTATAGCATCTGAAATAGTTTTTATTTTTATTTGTTGGGATATAGGTGTGCTATCCTTAGCATTTGACTCTTTTATAGACCATGCACATATTATTGGTTCACTATTAGCTAATTTATATAAACCGAGTTGAACGACAATATGACCTTTGTCTTTAAAATAAAAGAGTGTTTTTCTATAGTGTGCTGGCTGTTGTATTCTATGCTCGTCAATAGGTCTCGCTTTACCACCAGGTGTTACCTGTTTGACGCTCAAATAGAGTTCTCGATCACTACCTTTGACACTTATTATAAACAAATCATTGTAGTTGATATGCTTATTTAAACTTATAGAAGTTTTAAAACAAGAAAACAACTGAGTAATGAACTTGGTTATTTCATCAGGTTTCATTGACTCGATTGGTTTGTCATAGTTTGCTGTAAATATTTCGGCTTCTTCATTGACCCATTGATAAAAGCTATTATTCATAATGATTATACACCTCTAAAATATTTGTTTTTTTATTGCTTTTGCTATTACTTCTGCCATTTTTACTGGCACAGCATTACCCACTTGGCGCCATTGCTCTTGAAAGTTGCCACTAATTTGATAATCATCAGGAAACGTTTGAATTCGTTTTATTTCAGATATTCTTAGAAATCTATTTTTCCAGTGAAACGGACCCATATTATTAGAAAAACTAGCTTGTATTGTCCAAGATGGTTTGTCATGAGACAATTTTAATAAGAAAGACCAATATCTAGAACGCCACTTAAAGATAGGATTTGGATAACCTCGTTCTTTTGTAAAAAATAAATAGTTATCACCTTCAGGAACTAGTTTAAGCAAATCTTTGTGTTTAGACCCAGCTACCATTTTTATATCTTCTGGTAAATCAAAGTCAATATCAGACAAAACATCACCACAAGTAACCCAAGGTTTCTTTTTAAGGGCAATATCCTCTAAAGTCATATTTACAGGATTAAAATGTGTTTCTACAGGAAAAACAAATTTTTTATTTATATCTTTCCTTACCCCAATACAAATAAATCTTTCTCTTATTTGAGGTACACCATAGTTTGCAGTGTTAACAACTTTATAAGTAATATTATAACCTAACTTTTCAGCCCTTTCTTGGAGTAATTCAAATGCAGCACGATGAGGTTTATAAATAAAACCAAAAACATTTTCAAAGAAAAAAACTTTGGGTTTTATAACCGATAATGCCCTAAAATATTCATGTAATGTAAATGAATTTTCATCTTCTAGAGCTCTTTTTTTATTTGTTAAATAAAATCTAGATTTAGAATAAGCTGGGCATGGAGGACCACCTGCTAAAACATCTATGTCTGTAAGATTTAAGCGAATCTGTTTAAGATATTTTTCATAGTCTATATTTCTTATATCATCACAAACAACTAATTTACCTACTTTATTAAGTTCCAATGTATCGCATGCTGGTTTCCAGAAGTCTGTAGACAAACAAATCTGATAGCCAGCATTGTTAAAACCACAATCAATACCACCACCGCCAGAGTAAATACTTACTACTTTCGGCTTCATTCTAAACTCTCCTTTAAAAATTCTATCATAGCTTTGCCCATTAAGCACGGAACTGCGTTACCTATTTGTTTTTGAACAGACCTACGACTACCAATAAATTTATAGTTCTTAGGGAATGTTTGTATAGCTGCTATTTCAGGAACTCTCAACCTTCTGTTAGACCAATGGAATGGACCAACCCAAGGGCCTGGTTGAGCAGTAATAGTCCAAGATGGCTGTTCAGGAGATAATTTTAAAAGAAAACTCCAAAACCTTTTATCAGCTACAAATCTAGGATTAGGATAACCAGCCCATGCTGTTAATGCTTTATAATTTTGGCCAGGCGGTATTTGGCATAAATCATTATAGTATGTACCATTTTTTGTAACTTCGTATTCTTCAAAATATTCGTCACCATCGTAGCCTTCAATAACCTCACCAACATTAACAAAAGGTTTTAAACCTGTTGTTGCACACAACTCTGGCTCACAATGAGTTTTAATAGGTTCATCTCTTTTAAATTTACCTTTCGTACCTATTATGAAAATTCTTTTCCTTTTTTGAGAAACCCCATATTCTAAGGCATTCGCATGTATTATTTTATAGTCGTAACCACAATTTGTGATTATCTCTTTAAATTTATCAACAATAACTCTATTTGTTGGGTGCAATAAACTTTCAACATTTTCAAATACAAAGCCATTTGGCTTAGTATCTATAACTATTCGTAAATATTCGTTTACCAATGTTGCCCTAGGATCATTAATACCTTTTCTGACTTTGTTTGTAACCCAATAACCAGCCTTAGAAAAAGGTTGGCATGGAGCACCACCAATAACTATAAATTTTTTTACTTTCTTTTTCTTTAATATGTTCGTAAATACTTCGCTTTTTATATCGTGCAAATCACCTAATATTGTTTCTGTATCAGCATACAATTCATTCGATTTTAAAGTTTCTATGCAATCAGAATCAAAATCTGTATTTATCAAAACTGGAATACCAGCCATAAAGCTTGCTACATCTAAACCACCTGCACCAGAGAATAAGCTTAATGCAAATATATTTTTCTTTTTCATTACTATTACTCTTAAACGATTCACCAACTATGTGTCTGAATATATTCTTCAAGTGCAATTCTAACAAAAACAGACAATGATAACTGATGTTTTTTAGCTATTTCTGTATAACGTTGTTTTGCAGACTTAGTCATGCTTATTAGTGATGTAGCAGGTGCATCTAAGGAAACAATTTTCTTGGAAGATTGCTTATGATTAAAATTACTTTTTGATGCAATAGCTTCAAAAGTTTCTAAGGAAGAGTTGATATTTTGAGGCATATTTTAAAACCCTTATATATTTTTTGATAGTTTTAGATATTTTATAGATAAATATTAACTAATTTTTAGTTAATTTTCAATGTAATATAAAGCATTTATTAACAATAACTATAATTTATATCAGATATTGTTAACCTCAAAATAATGCGTTTATAACGAATCTTTTAAAGTTTCAAATAAGTCTATACAAACAAAGAACATTAGCTTAATTCGGGCTTAATAAAAAAGCCTTCTAAGTGAATCAATTCTTTTATTTTTGTGTGTAGTTCGGTGAATTGGGATTTTTCTTTTGTTATCTTTTCGTGGATGCGGCGCATGGTTTCGGTTCGTTCTTTTTCGGTTTCGTGATGGACTTCACTGAATTTCTGAGCGTCGGACAGGATTTTGTTGTGTTTTGACTGCATCATCATAAACTGCATTTCGTAGTATTCTTTGTAAACATCTAACAAGGTTTTGGTTGGACTCATAGCACAGAAGCCTTCAAGTTCTTCCAGAGTCATTTTAAGCTCAGAGTAAGCCTGAGGTTCCATTTTGCCTCTTTGAAGATCTGCGTTTTTATTGGCTTCTGCAAAAATTCTTGAATAGTCATTAGCCTTTGATGACATTGTTAAACCTCTCGATATTTCTAAATCTTAATTTCACCAATTATGGTTCTGGATGTATTCATCCAGGGCAAGACGAATAAAGGAAGATAATGATAGACGGTGATTCTTGGCAACTTCTGTATAACGCTGTTTATCTGATGTGCTTAAGCAAATGATTGTGTTCTTTACTTTGTTGTCAGGAGCTGCAACAGAACCTTCTATTTTATCGTGATGAGTTTTGACTTTTGAAACCATGGCATCAAAAGTATCTAAAGGATTTACTGCACTTTTAGTCATTTTTAACCACCTTTTTTAATCATATATAAACCATATGATTATAATATGATTCTTATATGATTGCAATATGATTTATATATGACAATCATATAGTGTTATATTGCAATTATTTAACTTTACTTGCTTTGATCTTTAACACAGAAAGAACTTTTTTATACAAATTCCCAATAGCTGAAGATACTACTTTTCTCTTATCCACATCATAAACAGAACATTGTTGAGCTTCTGCCTGTCTAACTGCTTCGGCCTGAGGTATTTCAATAAAGTCCTTAACCCATTTTTGTTTTGACAGCCATTCAATGAATGTCTTAGCAGAAGTATAGTTGTTGGACATATTAACAACTACAATTATCGGAGCTTTTGTGTTTTCTTTAATCAAGTCCAGGGTTCTGGTAAAAGGTTCTATATTGTTTGCTGTCGGAGCAATAGGAACTATTATTGCATCAGACTGTTTTATTATCTTACTGGTATCTTCAGATAAATTACCAGCGGTATCAACAACAATAACATCTGGATTAAGTCGCTTATCCGCCTTGGAATCTGCTTTCTTACTTTCTTTTTCATAAAATTCTGGAAGCACTTCCTCCGCTTTTCCCACGTAAAAAGTTGCGTTATCCATTTGATTCAATCTTGCATTTTCTTTGGCATTCTCAATTGCCTGAGGCACAATTTCTACACCGTAGACACTTCCTGCTTTTTGTGCTAAAAACAGGGAAATCGTTCCAATACCACAATACAAATCCCAAACTGTTTCCTCACCTTTAAGATCTGCAAAAGTTAATGCTGTATCATATAGTTTCTTTGTTTGTATTGGATTAACTTGATAGAAACTTAATGGAGAAATATGGAACTCAACCTCACCGATTTTATCTGTAATATAATCTTTTCCGTATAAAACATCATATGTGTCACCCATAATGACATTTGTGTCTTTTGTATTTGAACTTGTGCAAATACTAGTAATTCTCCACGCTTTTCCTTCTAACTTTGACAAATCGCAACAATCCAGTTCTAGTGAACAAAGATAGTTTGAAAACTCCTTTGCTTTAGGGAAGCTTTTCCCATTAATCACAAGGCATACCATAATTTCACCAGTTGCAAACCCACTTCGAATTAGAATATGTCGCACTAAGCCTTTATGAAGCACCTCATCATAAGCTGTAATGTGATTTTCTTTCATAAAAGACAAAACAGCATTCAATATGATTTCATTATTTTTCTGTCCCAATTTACAATCGGTATTTGCAATAATGGAATGTGTTCTACCTGCATAAAAACCAGCAATTAAATTGCCTTCTTTATCCGTACCAACTGGATATTGTGCTTTATTTCTATAAAAATAT
>JAZUDR010000076.1:0-2169 GCA_045639725.1 Candidatus Avigastranaerophilus sp.
CTGAAGACAACCTTGAATTCATTGATGCTCTTGTTTTGATTGAATGAGAGAGCCTTATCTACTACAGGAGGATACTGGTTGGGGATGTTAAGTGTGACTTCGCCACTCTTAATGCCTGTTGGAATTGCAATAACCCTGTTATCTTCCGGAGAAGTAGTTGCGAATGAAGAGGTAACGTTGCTCCACTTGACGCTGTCATCGGTCCAGATTTCGAGCTTGTATTCAACGTCTTCCTGGATTCTGATATTTGGACTGATTGTGCTGTCTATGAAGGCAACACAGTTTTTCCAGGTTCCGTTACGCATACCTGCTTCGCCGTCATTATTTGTGGTTTCCGGAGTGCCACTTGTGGTGGTGTCTGAATGTTCATGGTCTTCAAGTCTGAAGGTTTTGTTGATTAAAGCGTAATCATCTCCAAGCATGCTGGACATTAGTGATTTGTCACTGCTGTTTGCCCATTCTGAGGCTTCAAGCTTCAAAAGCTTGAAATATGGCTTGTTACTGCTGGATTTTACAGTATTATAATCACATTCTGATGGTATGCTTGAACCGACAAAAGCATTATAATCCTGCTGGTTTGTGCCGTTAACGCCATAATAATCTGGGCTATTTCTGACAATAAGTTCACCTGCGGGCATACATGGTGGGAAGAATATTGATTTTCCGTCTTTTGTTGAAGTGAGCTTTATAAGGATATTTGGCAGGTCATTGTCTGTGATTCTTATAAGACCTTCCTGACCCTTTACACGGTCTTCGCCAGAAACAGAGGCAATTGATAGACTGTTGCCTGCTGCTGGGCTGTATGGCCAAGGTAGTGCAGAATTGGCGCTATCGTGAAGGTTTTTGCCGCCTGGTAAGCCATAGCAGTTCTTTGGATCGTCTTCTACAATGCTGGCACAGCCAGGATTGAGGTTTCCCCCAGGTATAGTGTCTTCACCGTTATTGTGGGTTGTTGCTGTATCTTCGGCAAATACTGTATAACGCATATAGCCATAGTTGGTATTAGCTAGGAAGGTTGCGCTCAGTTTGCCTGATTTCGGGTCTTCACCGCTGAGATTAACGCTTTCTACGCCTGTGTCGTTATCCCATTGTTCAATCATTTCGTCTGTCCAGTTACTGCCACTTCTTGGAACCATGTCTATTTTGCCGAATGACATTTTAGCTTGACAGACATCTGAACGGTTTTCTGTGATTTCTATTTTGTTGCTGCTGCACCAGTCACCAGTTGTTACGCTTTTGTCATCTTCGCCAAGAGTTGGGAAGCGCTTTTCATCGGTGCAGTTCAATACCCACGGGGGAGTTCTGTCGTTGAAATTAATCTGGGCATAGATGCCACTTTCTCTGCCTGTAATGGCAGGGGCTTCAGCAGGAGCAGCCAAAGCAAGCACATTGTCTTTAAAATTTTTATAAATGTTATTAGAACCGTAGCGGTGTGTGACAGTTGTGATAGTTCTTGTTCTTCCAGTGCGCGGGTCTGTTTCAGTTTCTGTCTTTTCTGGACAGTTGGTGCACATTGAAGTGCATTCTCTGCATGAAAGAGCATCGGGATAATAATTTACATAGCCGGTTACATATTCATAACCACCTTCCATACAGTAGTAATAACGCTGGCTTCTTGGGTCGTTACTTTCGCTGGTAGGATACTGATGTGGGAAGCTAAGACTTGAACCGCCGGTAAAAGCACTGCCGATTGCATGTGGAACCCATACGCCGTTTTTGTCAAAGCCAAAATCTAGATAGAATTTGGCTGCAATGAGGCTTTCAACATTGTTATATTCTTCCGAGCAGAGGGCATTGGGATAAATTTTTTTTAACCAGCCCTGACCTGTTGAATAGCTTACGTAACCTGTAGGGATATCGGATTTTTTAAAAAATGGTATTGCTGCACCACCTTGAACTCTTGGGTTAAAGGTTATGCCGCCTACGTCTTCATATGTGTTCAGATGACGGCCATCGCCACCCGGTAATACTTTTACATATTTTAGAAAGCTAGGATCTAGCTGAGCATGAAGGGCTGATATTCCACCAAAACCAAAAATTGCTAAGGCCAATAATAAATAACTTTTTTTCATAAAACCCCTCCCGTACATTTAATTTTACTAGATTTGAGCAATGTAGGCAATAGTACTTTGTATAATATTTAGTAAGTATAAAGTGTGTTTCAATAGA
>JAZUDR010000077.1:0-21954 GCA_045639725.1 Candidatus Avigastranaerophilus sp.
TGTGAATACGGCCTTTGCCCGATGAATGATTCGGCTAACGCCGAATATGAATGAGGCTATCGCCTATATTTACTATACGCTTCGCTAAATAGTCTTTTTTAATGAAGCCGCTATATTCATAAGCCAAAGGCTTCGTTCATTTGAATTATTTGCAAAAAATATAAATAATGGTTGAAGTAATTAGTAATAAGTGCTAGTTTGAAAATATGCCCGAGTTTTAAAGGGTACACAATAATTATTGTTTTGTTGAACGAAAGGAATAGAGAAAATGAGCAAAAGTCAAGAAATCGCCAAGTTTATGGAAATGGTAAAAGCTAAGAATCCAAATGAACCATTGTTCCATCAGGCAGTCCAGGAAGTTTGTGAATCAGTTTGGGATGTTTATCAGAAGAATCCAAAAATGGTTCAGGCTAAGATCCTCGAAAGAATGGTAGAACCAGAAAGAGCTATTTCTTTTAGAGTTCCGTGGGTTGACGACAAGGGCGAAGTTCAGATTAACCGTGGTTATCGCGTACAGTTCAATAGCGCCATTGGTCCATACAAGGGAGGCCTCCGCTTCCATAAGGCAGTTAACCTTGACACTCTCAAATTCCTAGGTTTTGAACAGACTTTCAAGAACTCTCTTACTACTCTCCCAATGGGCGGTGGTAAAGGTGGTTCCGATTTCGATCCAAACGGCAAATCAGATGCAGAAATCATGAGATTCTGCCAGAGCTTCATGACTGAACTCTTCCGCCACATTGGTCCAGATACTGACGTTCCAGCCGGTGATATCGGTGTTGGTGGCCGTGAAATTGGTTACCTCTTCGGTCAGTATAAGCGCTTACGCAACGAATTCACAGGCGTTCTCACTGGTAAGGGCCAGACCTGGGGCGGCAGCGTAATCAGACCAGAAGCTACTGGTTTCGGCGCTGTTTACTTTGGTCAGGAAGTTCTCAAGACCGTAAAAGAAACCTTCAAGGGTAAGAAAGTAATCGTATCTGGTTTCGGTAACGTATCTTGGGGTACTGTAAAGAAGCTTACAGAACTTGGTGCAAAAGTAGTTGCAATCAGCGGTCCTGATGGTTACATCACTGAATCTAAGGGCTTCGATGATGAAAAGATCAACTACATGCTTGAAATGCGTTCTTCTGGCCGCAACAAGGTTGAAGATTTCGCAACTAAGTTCAAATCTGCTAAGTTCTTCGCTGGCAAGAAGATTTGGGAAGTTCCATGTGACGTTGCAATGACCTGTGCTATTCAGAACGAATGCAATGAAGACGACGTTAAGACTTTGATCAAGAACGGTTGTAAGATGCTTCTTGAAGTTTCTAACATGGGCTGCACCGCTGAAGCTGCTAAGCTTGCTGCTTCTAAGATTCTCTTTGCTCCTGGCAAGGCTGTTAATGCCGGTGGCGTTTCTGTTTCAGGTCTTGAAATGACTCAGAACAGTGAAAGACTTGGCTGGACTCCAGAAGAAGTTGATGCTAAGCTCCACCAGATTATGAAATCTATCCATGACGCTTGTGTTAAGTATGGTACCGTTAAGGGCAAAACCAACTACATCAATGGCGCTAACATCGCCGGCTTCATGAAGGTAGCTCAGGCAATGCTCGAACAGGGCGTTTGCTAATCCCTAAGGCATAAAAAAAGACCAAAGCTCTGCTTTGGTCTTTTTTTATTAATGCATAATGCATAATTCATAATGCATAATTGATTGTTTTTGATTTTGTGCTGCTCTTAGAATGTTTCTGCCAAGATTCGAAACTTGGCACTAAGTCAGTTGAAGCAGCAGAAACTAAACTAATAATTATGCATTATGAATTGTGAATTAGGTTAAGCACCGAGTTGGCATAAGCAAAAAAATATGCGAATTGGCAGAAAAAAAGTTAAAAATACTTGCGCTTTACAAATTTATCATTATAATTGAACTTAAAGGGTGAGGGTACACCCCGAAGTAGTAATTTTAAATAAGATTCATAAGCACTTTCGGGTAGGTCTGTGCTAGTGAATCGGGTTTATCGGATAATTTATCGGGTAAATTATTTGATTCAGGAGTTAAATGTTTATGAAGAACAGCACTAATAAGACCATTAGTAAACTGTTGTGTGTAGCTCTTCTCGCCAGCATGGTAGCTGAAGCACCTCTTATGGCTGCTAATGCAACCAGCAATAACATTCCCGTTAACGTAAACGGTCAGACTGTTAATGTAACCCCAGGTCAGTGGATTACTGTTAACAATGGCGGCACTACTGCCAGCTATAACGTTCGCTACGTAAACGGTCAGGCTGTTGCTCTTGATGTTCAGCAGTATACTAGCCTTGTATTAGGCGATACAGCTGCTGCTTCTACTGCTGCTAGCAATGTTGCTGCTGCTCAGAACACTACTACAGCTACAACTGCTCAGGCTGCTGACGTTGCAGCTTCTGGTGCAAAGGTTTCTACTACTGAATCAGCTTCCACTGGTAGCTGGATCAAGAACGAAATCAAAGACTACGGCACTAAGATTAAGAATAGTTTCACTTCTGGTAAAGAAGCTGGTAACAACTTCGGTACTAAGACTGTTGAAACCGTAAAAGACGGTGCTAGCACTGTTGGTGAAGCCGTTTCTAATGGCGCAAGCAAAGTTGGTTCTGGTATTAAGTCTCTTGGTAGCAAGATTGGTTCTGCTCTCAAGACCGCTAAAGATAAAGTTGTTGGTCTCTTCAAGAAGAACGACACACCAGTAGCTTCTGAAAAGGGTTCAAGCTCTACTGAAGCTTCTCAGAGTGGTGAAACTTCTCAGGCCTCTGAACAGGCTTCTCAGACTTCTGAACAGTCAGCTCAGGGTGCTGAACAGGCCGCTCAGACTACTGAACAGGCAGCTCAGGGTGCTGAACAGGTAGCTCAGGCTGAAGCAGCTGCTACTGAAGGCAATGCTAAGGCTGACCCAGCTCAGAAGGAAGGCATCTTCTCTAAACTCAAAAATAAAGCAGCTTCTGGTTTGAAGGCTGGTTATGAAACCGGTAAAGCCATGACTAAGCAGGGCGTTCAGAACGTTAAGGACAGCCTCAAGTCTGGTTTCTCTGCTAAGAACCTCCTTGTAACTGCAGGTATCACTGTAGCTACTGACGTTGCCACTCAGATCATGAGAGGCGAAAATCCAAGTCTCAAGAAGGCTCTCAAGACTGTATGCTGTGCAGAATTTGCAGGTAGCGTTGTTGGTTCAGTAACTGGCGCAGCTGCTGGTTCATTCTTCACTCCATTCTTAAGCGCAATCCCAGTTGTTGGTGGTGCTCTCTCAGCTCTCTCTCCAGTATTCGGTTCTGTTGTAGGTAGCTCTGTAGGTGCTTACCTTGCTGGCGACATCAAGAATGGCCGCTTCTCTCTCAAGAATGCATTCGCATCAATCGACTGGGCTGGCGTTGTTGGTCAGAGCATCGGTTCTTGCGCAGGCACTGCTCTTGGTTCTTGCCTTGGTCCAGTTGGTTCAATCATCGGCGGTATCGTTGGTGGTTATGTAGGCAATTGGGTTGCTCAGAAGGTTAAGGGTTGGTTCGGTAACAAGGATTCTTACGGTTCAATCGGTATGCCAGTTGGTACTTCTACTCTCGGTAACGTAACTGTTGCTGGTGAAGTAACAATCGGTAATGTAGCCGGTGAAGCCGCAGTAGAAATCCCAGTAGCTTGCTCTGCTGAAGTTCCAGAAACTGAAATCGCTGTATCAGCTAGTGCTGACACTATGGGTACTTACAGTTCTGAAGTTCAGCTTGCTGAAGCTAAATATCAGGAACTCTACACTCTCTACAATGAAATGCTCAGCGCCGGCCGTCAGGAAGACGCTATAAAGGTTGCTCAGGAAATGAACGCTGCTAAGGCTGAATACGAAAGTCTCAAAGCCAAAAACTAATTCATTACCTAAGTATCTAGCATACTAAAGTAGATTAGCCCGCCTCTACGAAAGTAGAGGCGGGTTTCATTTTAGGCATGTTCAATAATGCATTTCAGCATCTATAGCTTTTAGTTGTTAGTTAAAAATATTTGTGTTAAAATTAATAAAATATCTATTCTGTGCTTATAAGAGGGTTTAAATTGGATAACAAAGCTACAATAATAGCTGTATGTGCAGCGTTGCTTTTGCTTACCCTTGTTTTTGCATGCTCAAAAGGCTGCAGCACAAAACCATCCACAGGCACAAAGAGTGCGTTCAAGACAACACCCAAGACTCAGACAGCGGTCACCCAAGACAAGCATAAGTATGATGATTTCCGCCCAATGAGTTCTTCAGCCGGCTCTGGTCATTCTGGTTCTTATTATGAAGAAACCTCTGAAGATGACAAGACTCCCCCAGCCTTGATTTCTGAAGAAGAAAAGAAAAGAATGAAGAAATTTGATGCTGAAGAAGAAGAAGCTATGAAAAAATCTGCGGCAGAATGGCTTCAGAATAAACTGGCCGACAGCAGTCTATCTGCCAAAACCAGGGAACAATGGCTCCTTAAAGCAAATCAGTCTTACAATGATGGTAAGAACGCAAGAAAGCGCAAGGACTATAAGAGCGCAATCAAGCACTTCAACGATATACTGAAGGACGAAAAGGCAACTCCAGTAACCAAGTATTTTGCACTATACAATCTTATGGGCTGTGCCCAGGAAATGAAGGACCTTGAATTATTCTTCATTGCTGCCAGAATGAGAGCAAAGCTTGTTGCTACAGAAGATCTGACTGCTGTTGGCGTTGAACAAAAAAATACAGACCAGCTAGTCTGGTGTGATAAAGTCGAAGCTGCTTTAAAAGCCAAGGATAATCCGGCCAAGTTCGACGAAGCTGTTATGTTAAAAATCAATGAATTTGATGGCCAACTTGAACGTGAGCAGGCAGAGGCTTCCGTAAAAAGAGATATTGAGTTTTATACAAAGTTGTTCAAGGACTTTTACGAATGAGACGAAAAGGTTCAGCAATATTAACAATCTTAGCTGCAGTTGTAGTGCTAGGCATACTAGCTCTTAGCTTTATTGGCTCAAAGAGTGAAAAAGCCGGCATTTCAAAGCACATGAGCGACGAAAAGAAAGCCGAAGCTCTTGCAGAATCTGCAACAGACCTCATTATCTCATTCATAAAAAGGAACTGCAACAATGAGCAGGTAACAGGCGCTTCCAATGGTCTTTACTATCTGCTTAGAGCCCCACTGAAATATAAGGGAACCCCAGGAGCCATTGACAATGCAGTTCTTGATATTCCAGAAGACACTGGTATTGACGATTTGTCCACATATGTTGGCTATGAAGAAATACTGAACCCGGTAATACAGGAAATAGGCTGGGAAGGCAAGGTTAAGATAGAAACCAAGTGCGAAATTTCAAGCGCTGAAGCCTTTACACCATATAACTCCGGCTATAAGGTTGTAGGTATTAATCAGGAACACCTTCCAGCAACAGGTAATACAGCTAAGTTCTTAGATACAGCGCCAAACAGTTCCATCTCATTCGCAGGCGAAGCTGATGACAAGTGGAAGCCTAGCGATTGGGAACTAAGAATTAAGTTTCCAAATGCCGACCCTCTCAAGGAAGAAGTATCCTTTGAAGTTGATGTTCCACTGATACCAGATCCGGAAGTAACTCTTATTGCATCCAGAGATGCAGAAGAAAGCGTTGTATTAAACCTGGAAGTTGAATCTGGCACGATTTTTGACGATTTCGATTTAGGTGAATTTGACATTCAGGATAAAATGAACGGCTCCCACTATTTTCCTGATGTAAGACCAGTTAATATGCAAGGCTTGAAGAACCGCATTGTCGGTGATAGTAATCCTGAGTTCGAACTGGCTGGTTATGTATCTGAGATAGCAGACAGATTCAGTGAAGTCTCCAATGCCTATTCAAAATACAGCATAACTTCAGATAACTTCAGCGAACCAATGGTCATCGAAAAGGGTGCTATTCTCAGAATTACCACAAAGGTTGAATATAAAAAATCAGAAAGCAACACTATTACAAAGACATTGGTAGCAGAAGCTCCGTTCAAGGTTTCTGATGTTCAGCCAATTGCACCTGAATATACCTTCTTCGTTGCCAACTCCCCTCTCCTCTGCAATCAGAGTGACATAACCAGCGGCAATACCCTTGGTGAACCCTTTGATATGAACAACGGCGCTGATTCCTTAACAACTGAACAGGCAAGAAAAGCAGCCGGACGACTTATTATCCACAATCTTCAGAACAAGAACGGGAAGCCGACCTTCGATTTTGACGATGGAAGATGCCCTGGCATGGTCAGAGTAAATTCACAGTATAACAGCACTGCAGACAAGACAAACTGTGTAAGAAGCTTCTTAGGTGTATTTGAAGAACCAAATCTCTGCGAACTTAACAAGTTCCTTACTCCGTTTGATCCGAGCAGACCCGGTGACTACGAAGTAAACAAGTTCGATACTTTGATATCCTTTATCTGGGAAGATACCGACAAGAAAGACTACCACGAAGTAGAATTTCCTCTGTTGTTTGAAGACCCCGCTCATCCTCCGACCTCAAAGGTTCAGGAAGAAGGCGTAACCGGCTTTATCGATGTATTCCACGAAGGTAACTTCGATATTATTTCAGTCCCCACCCTTCTTTTTGGTGACGGCGGAATGGAATATCCTCTCGGGATCAATGCTGAAGGCCCAATCACATCTATGTATAGCAGAATCAGAGTAATGGCTAAGCCAGATGCAAAGGTTAAGCTTACGCCTCTAGAAGTTAAAGACAAAACAGAAATGTATTATGATTTTGAACCGGTTTCAACCTATTCAAAGCCTGGTCCTGATCCATATCCATTTGATGAAAGCGGCAACGACGCAACCAAGTATGAACCCACACCATACGGCATGCAGGGCCATGAATGCTACAAACCCAATGAAGCCTGGAATTCAAATACAGAGCCGAAATATATGCCCGCAAACTGCTATGATGCTATGCAGTATGCAAAGAAAGCAACCCGCTATTACGATACAGCAGAGGAATTCATTGCAGACATGGGCCGCAGCAAAGACAAGAACGGTCTGAAGGATAGCAACGGCAATGTAGAGTTAAACGGTGTTTTCTACGTAAAGAGCGGTGACATAAATCTTAAGGGCTTCACCTATACTGGTAATGGTCTTATTGTCAGCAAATGCAGCAATATAATCATAAGTGGCGACATCAAACGCGGAACAAGCTCAGGTGCTGCTGCAACTGATAATTCAACTCTTGGCATTATAGCAAGAACCGGCAGAATCCAGTTCAAATGCAACGAAGTTCACGCTTCATGTTTTTCCAATAATGCCCCATCAGCTCCAGAATCATCAAGATTCAAGCTTTATGGTAACTTAGTATGTAATGACTTTATGAGAAGAAGATTTACAGAAGTTGATGTATACTATGACAATACCTTGACTTCTGTTACCCCACTTGCTTCAATGAGAAAGGTTGGCAAATTTGAGCCAAAGCGTTATATTGTAGCATTTGACGATAACTGGTCTAAGTTTGCCTATGAAAAGAAGAAAGAAGAAAAATGAGTAATAAAAAATCTGGCGTATCATTAATAGAAATAGTAGCTGCAGTAGCAATTTTCGCTATAGTCGCGGTACCATTGTATTATGCTGTATCCTATGGTTCTAAGGAAGAAATTCAGTTAGAAAAGGTATCTATAGCCAACAAAATTCTTGAATCCTTCAGAGACGAAGTTAAAAATCTGGATTTCGAAACAGTAAAATCTTACGGAAGCAGTTTCGACGGCTCACAACTTCCGCCAAATTCTTTCCAGAAGTTGTTAGATGCCCAGAAGAAGCACAAAGATTTCAAGTTTTCTGCTGAAGCAACTACGAAGAATATCAATGATATTGAATCTATCGCTATCACAGCAGAAGTAAAATGGACCAAAGATGGCAAGGGCGAATCAAGCCAGAAGATTTCCTTTGTAAAAGTTCAACAATAACATGAAAAGAAGCAGATTAGGTTTTACTATTGCAGAAGTAATGGTTGGCTGTGGTATCATGGCCGTTGTTGGTCTTGCTGTAGTCAAGCTGATTTCCAATGCAAGAGCCACTTCAGCTATAGCAGAATGCCGTGGTGCATTAAGAATGAGCTGTCAGCTTTCGGCTAAGCAGCTTCAGCGAGACATAGCCTCTTCAAGAGCAATTCCAGATACCAAAGACAAAAAGAAGTATGTAATGACGGTAGAACCAGGTTCACCAGAAGGTGGAACAGTTGTAACCATGCAGGCTCCGATCATAGGTGAAGACGGTTCCCTTGAAAGTTCGGAAGATGCCACATACTTTGACTCAAATACCACTAAAGAAGATGAAACCTTTGAAAAGGTAACCTATGAATTAAGTGGTGGTGTTCTTCGCAGAGTCGGAGAAAAGAGCGGCAGCCTCAAGCTTGGCACTAATATTAAGTCCGTTGAATTTGCCAAGAATGAAATAAACGGAATCGAAATCAGCTACGATGGTAAAATAGAAGCGACCATTACTGCCAAAGCAAAGCCAGATGGGCAGAAGGATGAAATAGAATACAAGGAAACTATTATTGCCTCTGTAAGAGCTTTGCAGAACAAAAACCTCAAAGAAGAAGACGACAGAAAATTCAAACGTCGCATAGATAAGAACGATTTTTAAAAAAGTTGTGTACATTCTGCTTGACTTTAGGAATAAGGTTTGATATTATAGCCGCATAGCAAGCAGGAGCAATCCTCACCTCTAGCAATTAAGCGAAAAGGTTAGCCTAAGTGCAATATCTACTAATATTGTAAAAGGGCTACATGTATGTAAATGACATGGAGTAGCATCTTGCTGCTCCATTTTTTGTTTTCTTGGAGGTATGGGTTATTAAAGCGACTGTAAGAATTAATCGTAAGATTAGGGTTCCGCAGGTTCGTCTAGTCGACGAACAGGGTGTAATGGTTGGAGTTGTTGCAACTAACGACGCTGTTCAGATGGCAGAAGAAAGAGGCTACGATTTAGTAGAAGTAGCTCCCGGTGCAAACCCACCAGTTTGCAGACTCATGGATTTTGGCCAGTATAAGTATGAACTAGCCAAAAAAGCCAAGGACGCAAAGAAGAAGCAGAAAGTCATCAAACTTAAGGAAATCAAAGTCAGACCTAAGACTGACGAAGGCGATCTTCAGACTAAATGCTCTCAGATCAAGAAATTCCTTGAAGATGGTGACAAGGTTAAGGTATCTGTAGCTTTCAGGGGCCGTGAAAAAGCTCATATGGAAGTTGGCTATAAAGTAGTCGAAAGAATGAAAGAAATTCTTGGAGAAGATGCAGATATCGAAAAAGACGCAGCTCAGGAAGGCAGCGCCATTACAATGATTCTCTTCAAACAACCGAAGAAAAAATAAGATACTGCTACAGGAGAAGTATTATGCCAAAGATTAAAACAAATCGTGCTGCTGCAAAGCGCATTAAAAGAACTGGTTCTGGTGCTTTCAGACGTTTCAAAGCATATGGTAAACACATTTTGACTAAGAAGTCTAGCAAGCGCAAAAGAGCATATCGCCAGGGCTTGAATTGTCACAAGACCAACGAAAACGCTCTCAAAGTAATGCTTCCATACTCCTGACCCAGAGTCGAGAGTCACTGGGTTTATTAACAGATAACTACAGGAGAAATAAATCATGTCAAGATCAAAAAGTTCAAGCAATGCAAGACGTAAAGAACAGAAGCTTTTCCGTTTTACCAAAGGTTTCTGGGGTTGTCATAATAATGTAAAGAAAGTTGCTAAGCAGGCTTTCTTACATGCACTTACCCATTCATTGGTAGACCGCCGCAGACGCGCTGGCGAATTCAGATCTCTCTGGATTACTAGAATCAACGCAGCTTGCCGCGAAAACGAAATGTCATATTCAAGCTTCATCAACGGCCTCAAGAAGGCTGGTGTTGAACTCAACCGCAAGGTTCTTGCTGACATCGCTCTCAAAGACCCACAGGCTTTTGCCGGTGTTGTAGCCGTTGCTAAGAAAGCTCTCTGAGCCTAGAATCTAAAAGCAGGCGGGTTATTATAATCCGCCTGTTTTTTTATTTAGTCACGTATTTACATCAATGAAGCAGATAGAATCCCGCAATAATCCAATAATCAAGAAGGCCTTGAAGGTTTTAAACGGTTCGAATACCGAAGGTCTTATAATGGTAGAAGGTCATAAGCTCTTAGGTGAAGCCCTGAAATCAGGCGCGAAACCGGAAATGCTTTTTGTTACTTCTGAAGAAGCCCTAAGAGATAAAACGGACCTTGAAGACAGATGTTATTTAATCAGTCGCGGATTACTTCGCGAGCTATCTACAGTGCAGACACCTAACGAAATACTGGCTTACCTAAGGCCGGCCCCTTCCCCATCACTTGAAGAGCTGGTAAAGAAGCCAGGAATGCTGGTAGTCTTAGACAGGCTTCAAGACCCGGGCAATATTGGTACAATCATGCGTACCTCGGAAGCCATGGGTGCAGCAGGCGTAATATTGCTTGAAGGGAGCTGTAATGCTAACAATCATAAGGTAATCAGGGCTGCGATGGGTTCTAGTTTCCGTTTGCCGATAGTATCTAATGTAAATACAGAAAATTTGTTTACAATTTTGAATAAAAATGGTTATATGACCATCTGTGCAGATATGGAAGGAACAAAGCTACCTGGTTTCAAATTTGCTGAGAAATCGGCATTATTCATGGGCCAGGAAGGCAGAGGCCTGTCAGACTACATAATGGACAACTGTAGAAATACAGTTGCTATTCCTATGTACGGTCAGGTTGAGTCTCTTAATGTTGCAACTTCCACTGCAATGTGCTTATATGAATGGGCACGCAATAAATCAGTTTAACCCTGCATAAGCAGTTTTTAAAGGAGTTCAAATGTCTGAATCACATGAAAATCTGTTGAATCAGTTCCGTGGTGAAATCGCTGCGGCTAAGACAACAGCAGATGTAGAAGCCCTCAGAGTTAAATACTTGGGTAAGAAGGGCGAAGTAACAGAATTACTCAAAGGTCTTGGCAAGCTTAGTATCGAAGAACGCAAGGCTGCCGGTGCTGCAATCAACAAAGTTAAGACCGAAATTACAGCTACTCTTGAACAGTCTATGAAGGACCTTGCTCTCAAGGAACTTGATGCCAAGCTTCAGGCTGAAAAGCCAGATCATTCTATGCCAGGCACCTATCCACAGACTGGTTCTTTACATCCAGTAACTCAGGTTGCTAATGAAGTTATTAATATTTTCCAGGCTATGGGCTTCTTCCTGACTCAGGGTCCAGAAATCGAAGACGAATATCACAACTTCGAAGCTTTGAATGTTCCAAAGCACCATCCGGCCCGCGATATGCAGGATACCTTCTATCTTGAATCCGGTCAGGTTCTCAGAACTCAGACTTCTCCAATGCAGATAAGAACCATGGAAAAGATCAATCCTCCTCTGAAGATGATTGCTCTTGGTAAGGTTTACCGCATTGACTACGATATTACTCACAGCCCAATGTTCCATCAGATGGAAGGTCTTGTTGTTGATGAAAACATCAGCATGGCAGACCTCAAAGGCACTCTTATTACATTCGTAAAAGAAATGTTCGGCAAGAGACCATATCGTTTCAGAACAAGCTACTTCCCATTCACAGAACCATCTGCTGAAATGGATATTCAGTGCATTTTCTGCGAAGGCAAAGGCTGCAAGGTTTGCAAAGGCACCGGTTGGATGGAAATCCTCGGCTGCGGTATGGTTAACCCCAAGGTATTCGAATCAGTTAATTACGACACTGAAAAATACACTGGCTTCGCTTTTGGTATGGGCATCGAAAGAATCGCTATGCTCCGCTACGGCATCAATGATATCAGATTGCTTTTCAACTCTGATAGCAGATTCCTGAAACAGTTCTGAGGTGCAATACTATGAAGATTTTATTAAGCTGGTTAAAAGATTATATTGATATTAACGAAACCCCTGAAAAGATTGCTGAAGCTTTGACCATGACTGGTCTTGAAGTAGAAGAAATCATACAGCCAGGTAAAAACATCAAGGGTGTTGTTGTTGGTAAGATTCTTACAAAAGACGCTCACCCGGATTCAGACCACCTTACTCTCTGCACTGTTGACGTTGGTCAGGGCGAACCTCTCCAGATCGTTTGTGGTGCTAAGAATCACAAGGCTGGCGACGTTGTTCCGGTAGCAATGATAGGCGCTAAACTTCCTTCAGGCTTTGAAATCAGCAAAGCTAAGATGAGAGGCGTTGATTCCTTCGGTATGCTCTGCAGCAAGTCAGAACTCGGTCTTGCAGCAGAAAGCAGCGGACTTTACATACTTCCCCAGAACCTTAAGCTTGGTGAAGATATTGTTAAGGCCCTCAAGCTTGATGAAGTTATTTTCGAAATCAGCATTACAGCAAACCGCGGTGACGCACTTTCTCACCTTGGTATTGCCCGTGAACTTTCAGCAATCTTCAATCTGCCACTGAAGAGAGACGTTCTTGGCGATGCAGACGGTGAAGGCAATGTAAACGACCTTATTAAGGTTGAAATCGAAAACACTGAACTCTGCCCACGCTATGGTGCCAGAATTGTTCGCAACATTAAGATTGGCGAATCTCCAGAATGGATGAAGGACCGTCTTGAAAATGTTGGCGTTCGTTCAATCAACAACATCGTCGACATCACTAACTACATTATGCTTGATATTGGTCATCCAATGCATGCTTTCGACTATGACAAGCTTGCTGGCAAGAAAATAGTAGTTAGAAATGCCAAGGCCGGTGAAAAGATTGTTACTCTTGATAACGTTGAAAGAGCTCTTGAAGAAAATATGCTTGTTGTTGCCGACGCTGAAAAGGCTGGCGCAGTAGCAGGTGTTATGGGCGGTCTGGACGCTTCTGTAACCGAATCAACTACTACAGTTCTCTTTGAAGCAGCTTCATTCAATGAAGTAACAGTAAGAAAGACCTCTAAGAAGCTTGCTCTTCAGTCAGATTCTTCTTACCGCTTCGAACGCGGCACTAATATCGACAACGTTACGATAGCCTTGAACGACGCTTGCCGCTATGCTAAGGAATTAGCTAATGGTCAGCCAGTTAAGGGAATCTGCGATGTATATCCAAAGCCAGAAATTCTCAGACAGATTAAGGTCCGCACAAAACGTCTGAACAAGCTTGTTGGTATCAACCTTACAACTGCTCAGATTGAAACCTTCCTCCTCCGCTTCAAGTTTGAAACCAAGAAGGACGGCGAAGACCTTGTTGTAAGCGTTCCACCATATCGTCACGATATTACTCAGGAAGTTGATGTAATCGAAGAAGTTGCAAGACTTTACGGTTATAACAATATCCCTGAAACCCTTCCGGCTGTTGCTTCAAATCTCCAGCTGCCAACTCCTCTTCAGAAGCTTGAAAAGCGCTTGAAAGACCATATGGTTTCCAATGGCTTCAACGAACTTATCACCTACAGCTTCATTCCATCAAATCTTGATGCCTGCTTCCATGAAAAGAAGCCATTAGTTTTGAAGAATGCCCTTTCTGAAGAAATGAAGGTTCTCCGCACAAGCCTTAAGTGGAACATGTTCGACGCAATTAAGCGCAACGTTCTCAACGACGAATTCAACCTGAAATTCTTCGAAATAGGTAAGGTATTCCACACTGCAGCAGCAGACAGCGAAGAACACACCAGACTCTGCGTTGGTTTCTGCGGCGCTCAGAATGCTATGGATTGGCACGACAGCAAGAAGGAATTCGACCTGTTCACAATCAAGGGCTTCGTTCAGGGTATTGCTGACCTCTGCAAGGCAAAGGTTCGCTTCGCTCCAAGCCTTAATTCAATATTCCACCCAACTATGCAGATGGATATTCAGCTTGGCAAGACCCCAATAGGTTCTTTCGGCCAGATTCATCCAAATCTTCTCGACAATAAGAAGCTTCCAAAGAGCATCTTCATCGTAGAAATCGACTTGGATAAGCTTGCTGAAGCAGCCGAAGCAACAACTCCACGCTTCAAGGCAATTCCTGAAATCCCAGCAATCAGAAGAGACCTTGCACTTCTCTCTCCTGTATCAGTTGCTCACCGCGACATTCAGAAGATACTTGTTGCAGAAGGCGGAAATCTCCTTGAAGATTGTCACCTCTTCGACGTTTATCAGGGCAAGGGTATCCAGGAAGGCTTCCGCTCACTGGCTTACTCACTCAGCTTCAGAGATCAGAAGAAGACTCTTACCGACAATGAAGTTCAGCCATTGATTGACAAGATGGTTGAAAAACTCGATAAGGCTCTTCAGGTTAAACTTAGATAATAAGTGTTATGCTGGAACTATACGGAATAGTAGCAAATACAGATAACGCAGAGCTTATAACGATGCTATGCATAATATTGCTTGGCATCGCTTATATAGCTAATATCTGGAAGCTTGCGGGCTTAACTGGCAGAAGATTTACGACTTGGGAATGGGTTCAGGTTTATTTCTTTGGAACTCTGGTATTCCTTTGCGGTCTTATATCTTTTGCCAAGCTTCTGTTCCCGGAAAATGCTCAGAAGCTTCTGGAATTGCTCTGTTTGGACGGAATACTCAGTTATCTGACCCGTCACCTTCAAACATTGCTATTATCAATAATAAAGTTGATGATATAAAAATAAATTTGCTTTTTAGCAAATGTACGTTATAGTTTTAGCAAATTATTTTCTATATTATTGGAGATAAGGAATGAATATTTTATTACCAGTATGTTGTATTGCTGTGTTGATAGCAATCGCATTCGCATGTTCTGAAAACAAAAAAGCAGTAGACTGGAAGCTTGTTGCTGCCGGTATTGTAATGCAACTTATTTTTGCATTCTTAATTTTGAAGACCGAGGCTGGTCTTGCTGTATTCAGATGGCTTGGCAGCATCGTTGATGCTTTGTTAGGCTTCACTAATGAAGGTGCCAAGTTCGTATTTGGCGGACTTGTAAGTCCAAACGAAGCTGGTTTCGCAGCTTTTGGTTTCATCTTCGCTTTCAACGTTCTCCCGACAATCATTTTCTTCTCATCTTTCATGGCCATCCTTTATCACGTTGGTATCATGCAGAAGGTTATTTATGTTATCGCATGGGTTATGCAGAGAACTCTCAAGACTTCTGGCGCTGAATCTCTCAGTGCTTCAGCCAACATCTTTGTTGGTCAGACAGAAGCTCCTCTCGTTGTAAAGCCTTACATCGACAAGATGACCCGTTCTGAAATCATGTGCGTTATGACCGGTGGTATGGCTACCGTTGCTGGTGGTGTTATGGCCGGTTATGTTGGTATGCTTCATGATAAGATTGAAAATATCGCTGGTCACCTCATGGCTGCTTCAGTTATGGCTGCTCCAGTATCTATGGTATTCTCAAAGATTCTTGTTCCAGAAACTGGTGTTCCAGAAACCTCTGGCAAGATGGAATTCAAGAGCGAAAGCATTGACTCTAGCGTAATCGACGCTTGTTCTCGTGGTTGTTCTGAAGGTATGAGCCTTGCAATCAACGTTGCAGCTATGCTTATCGGTTTCACAGCCATGATTGCCCTTATCAACAGCATTTGGGGCGCAATTGCTAACTTCTTTGGCTGGACAGCAATCGCAACTCTCCAGGATCTTCTTGGATACATATTCTACCCAATAACCTTCCTTCTCGGTATCCGCCCAGAAGACCGCGTTATCGCCGGTGGTTTGATTGGTGAAAAGACTATCCTCAATGAATTCGTTGCTTACTCTGACCTCGCTAACAAGTATTGCTGCGCTAACCCAGTAAATCCAATCGATGAAAAGACCAAAGTAATCCTTACTTACGCTCTCTGCGGTTTCGCAAACTTCTCTTCAATCGGTATTCAGATTGCCGGTATCGGTGGTCTTGCTCCAAGAAGACGTTCAGAAATTGCTGGTATGGCTATCAAGGCTCTCCTTGCTGCTACCCTCACATGCTTCTTCACTTCTTCAATTGCAAGTATTATGTATACTCCAAAGAAAGATGTTAAGGCTCAGACCGCTGTTGAACAGACTGCTATTCCATCAGCTACTTCTGCTGTTGAAGCTATTGCAGGTGCTGCTGCTCAGGCTACTGAAGCTGTTAAGGCTACTGCCGCTGAAGCTACTGAAGCTGTTGCTAATACCGCAGCCGAAGCTACTGAAGCTGTAAAGACTACTGCTGCTGAAACTACAGAAGCTGTTGCAGCCACCGCTGCCGAAGCTACTGAAGCAGTTAAGACTACTGCTGCCGAAGCTACTGAAGCTGTTGCTAATACAGCCGCTGAAGCTGCTGAAGCAGTAAAAACTACTGCCGCTGAAGCTGTTGACGCAGTAAAAGAAGCTGTAACTCCAGCCGCTCAGTAATTAAGTTTTAAAGCTTATAAAAAAAGGGTCTTAGGTTTTTCCTAAAACCCTTTTTTTTACGCCAATTTTAGTCCAAAATGTGCTATTATACAGCTTGAAAAATTATATCTAGGAGATATTTTCAAATGAAAATAGGTTTAGCAGGTTTGCCAATGTCTGGCAAGACAAGCATTTTCAATATGGCTACCAGAGCTCAGGCCCAGACTAGAGATTATCTTGTTCAGTCTGACGAAATCAATAGCGGCGTTGTAAAGGTCCCGGATGACAGATTAGACTTCTTAGCCTCTGTTTACAAGCCCAAGAAAACAACTTATGCTACCGTAGAATTCACAGATATTCCTGGCATCAGTAGCGCTGACCAGAAATCCTCAAGCAAAACTCTCGCAAACATCAGATTCTGCGAAGCAATTATGCTCGTAGTAAGACTTTTCGGTGGTGATGCAGTTCCACACATCCACAACAAGGTAGACCCAGTCGCTGACCTCGATGAAATCTGTCTTGAATTCATTTTCAGCGACCTTGAAATGGTTGTTAACAAGATTGAACGCCTCCAGAAGGAAATGAAGGGCACTAAGAAGCCTGAACAGATAAAAGAACTTGAATTGATGGAAACCCTCAAGAAGACTCTTGAAGACAACCACTTCATCTCCGAAGTTCCAATGACTGAAGAACAGGCTCACAGCCTCAGCGGCTACCGCTTCCTCACTCAGAAACCAATACTTATTGTAGGTAACTGCTCAGACGACCAGTATAAGAACGAAAACGACGCCACAGTAGTTGCTTTCAAGAAAGCCTGCGCAGACCACAAGTGGACTCCATTACTGATTTCCGCAGCAACAGAAATGGAAATCTCTTCCCTTTCTCCAGAAGAAGAAGAAATGTTCTTAGCCGAATACGGCATTACTGAATCCGGTCGCAGCAGACTTATTCAGGAAGCCTACAAGGTTCTGAATTACATCAGCTTCCTCACCTACGGAGCAGACGAAGTAAGAGCCTGGACAATCACCAAAGGCACAAAAGCTCAGAGAGCAGCCGGCAAGATTCATACAGACATCGAAAGAGGCTTCATCAGAGCTGAAGTTATTCCATTTGATGCATTCAAGGAAAAAGGCACAGTTGCAGCCGTAAAGGCAGCCGGCTTAGCAAGGCTTGAAGGCAAGGAATACGAAGTAACAGACGGTGACATGATTGAATTCAGATTCAACGTCTAATAACCGATAAATAATATAGCTTTAAAAAGAAGAGGCATAGAATGAGTCTTAAGGACCAGCTAAGAAAGGGGCTTCTCGTAATCTTAGCTGTTATCATTATTTTCATAATACTGATTTCAAAGTCTTACATAGACCTTGATTCTTTTGTTATGGAAAAACTGCCTCGCAATATAGGGCTTGCACGCCAATACGAAAGAGTTGCCAACCAATGGCATCTTATTGGTCAGCAAGCCCAGAATATTGTCAGAGACTCATACAAGAATCAGGATTCTACAGCCTGGCAGGATGAAATAGAAAAAGCTTTCGATAAAATCGAAAAGAATCTTACAGACAAGGAACACAAGGATAAAGCCAGAGAAATCCGCACTGAGTATTCTCATTATATAAACAACTTTGGTTCCTTGGAGAGGTTAGTTAAGAACCGCAACGATATTCATAACAAGAATACGGCAAAGCGCAGTAATGCTGCAAAAAGCATGCGTTCTGAAATTGAAGCGCTGATGAAAAGCTTCAAAGATATGCTGTCAAACATGCAGAAATCCGTTAAGAGTCAGGATTTCCAGGAATCGTTGGACAGCGGCGCCTCATCATTGTTGGAAAAAATCAAGAGGATTGAAACCGACCTCATTGTTTCTGAAAAGGAAGTTTCAATCTATCTCAATGCAAATCCTAATAATCCGGTCACAGGAAAGAATACCAGAAAGAATTCCAGCAACAGAGTAGAACAACGTCTGCGTTCTATACTTCACTTGATTGAACGTTCAAAGAAAGAAACCAAGAACCCAGTTCAGAAGCGTGTTTTAACAAACATCGGAACTAGTGTAAAAAGCTTTTCAACCTCATTCTCGAACCTTAGAAACGTAATTGAAGAATCTGACAGCGACGTTACAGAGCTCGAAGACCAGATTATTACATTATATACAAACCTTGAAGACCTTGAACAACACGGGATTGAACTGGCCTCCAAGGAAGCTGAATATTTCTGGGAAAAGATTGACGCTGTTTCTAACGAACAGATTGAACATGAGCATAATACCTACAAGCTTATCGGTATTTTCCTGGCACTTGTTTTTATTGGTTGTATCTATCTTACAATCAGAATGCCAAGATCCATCAGTGACCCTCTTAGAAAGCTCAGCAAGCAGATAGCCGGTTTCAGTCTCGACTCAAAGTTTTTGGATCTTCCCGATTCAGAAATCAGTGAAATAGACAGTCTTGGCAAGGATTTCTCAAAGATGGCCAAGAATCTTGTAACTCAGGGTCGTGCCAACACAAAGAATCTTGCCTATATGGCTGATTTCACTTCTATAATCAGCAATCTGCACGAGGCCTCCTGGGATCATCTTGAAGAAGAAGCCGAAGAATCTGTAATCAAGATTATGAATTCCCTGAAGGATAGCTGCCCAAAGATAGACCACATAAAGGTTATGGTAAAAAAGCAGGATAAGGACCCAGATACGGGAGAAGTATTGAGAGAATACTTCCGCCGCCTTTCTGACCCTGTGTTCAGCGATAAATTCAAAGAAACCAAAGAATATGCAGAATATTGTCACTCCATCGGTTACATGGATTTAAAGGAATATAAAAAGTATTGCGAAGCCAATGGAATCAGTGATAATTATCCGCCAAACCTTGATGAAACCCTTCCTATAGGCGAAGATTCCGAAGAAAGCCTTAGCAATTATTATTACGAAGAATACAACCGCTCTACCAATATCAGCTACGAAACCTTATCAAACTTTTTCCAAAGTGAAATCAGTCCTAACAGAATCAGCGATAACCCGATTCTCACCAACAGAAGCTTTGAAAGAGGTTTGAACGGCAGCGTTATAGTAGAAAAACTTATTGTTCCTGGCCGTGAAGACGACTTCGGGCTGCTTTTTGTTTATTTCTCTGACCCGGACGTAAAGCTGTCATGGCAGGAAATATTCCTGATAAAGACAATGGCCGGTCACGTTGCATTTATCATAGATACAGTTTCACTGCTTAAAGACCACGACGCCAAGAAGTTCATGGACGACCAGCTCATAGTAGCCCAGGAAATACAGGAAAACCTTCTTCCATCAAGAGTGCCAAACATTGATGGCATCAAAATATGCAAAGCCTGGAAGCCTGCCGCAGAAGTAGGTGGTGACTATTTCGACTTCTTCAAGCTTTCCAGAGGTCGTATTGGCATTGTTATTGCCGATGCCTCTGGGAAAAACGTTACAGGTGCGATGCTCATGACCGTTTTGAAGACTACGCTTTCAACCATGAGTCTTTCAAGAATGACACCTGGTGAAGCTCTTTCTAAGGCGAACAATATAATTTCCGGTAATATCACTGCAGATAAATTCATTACAGCAATGTATATAATCATAGACCCAAAGAGCGGTGAAATAGAGCTTGCCAGTGCAGGTCACAACCCTGCCCTTATTTCAACAAGCTTCGGTGTAGACCTCAAGATAGACAGTAAAAACGCCAAGGGTCTTCCATTGGGCATTATGGAAGATTACCCATATGATACGATTAGCTTCAAGATGAATTCGAAAGATATGCTGATTATGTATACCGACGGTGTTACAGAATCAAGAAATGCTGATGATGAGGAATTTGAGGAATCCGGCCTGAGGAAGTTTATTAGTAAACCTCGTTCTATCAAGGAAGACACAGCCAAAAAGCTTATTGAAGAATTAGAAGTATTCTCAGCCGGCGTAAAGCAGCATGATGATATTACTGTAATCACAGTAGAAATGATATAAAAAGGCCCTACGGGCATGAAGAACTGCCGCTTTGCGGCAGTAATGAAGACTGGCCTTCGGCCAGAATGAAGACTCGCTACGCGAGAATGAAGACCGCTATCGCGGAATGAAGACCTGCTTCACAGGAATGGAGACCTGCTTCAAGCTTCCTAGCTTCCAGCGGCCTGCTTGGCTTCTGCTGCAGTGACTCTGTTGCGACCGTGTTCTTTTGAATAATAAAGGGCAACGTCAGCGGCCTTAATGAGTGAATCCATATCATCGGCGCATTCCGGGAAAACAGCTACGCCGAAGCTTGCGGTCTTTTTAATAAGGTTTCCACCGTATTCAATTACTTCATTTTCAATGTTGCGTCTGATTCTTTCAGCAACAGCTACAGCGCCTTCCATATCGGTTTCTGGCAAAACAAGAGCAAATTCTTCTCCACCGTAACGGGCTGGAAGGTCATGTGTTCTGACTGCTCTGCGCAGAATGGCTGCAACATGCTTCAATACTTCGTCACCTGTCTGGTGGCCATAAGTATCGTTCAGATTCTTAAAATGGTCAATGTCTACCATAATCATGGCAACATTGCGCTTGAAGCGGGCTGCACGCTTGATTTCATCAGAAAGTCTCTGCTTGAAATAACGATGCAGATAAAGCTTAGTCATACCGTCTGTTATAGCCTGTTCATAAAGCTGAGCATTCTTAACAGCAGCACCAAGCTGGATTGCAAATACCTTAATCAGTCTGATATCTCTAGCAGTGAAACGTTCGAGATTATCTGCAGCGCTAAGATGAACAAGACCAAGGAAATCACCCTGACTAAGTATTGGAACTACAACAAAAGAAGTTCCAAAAATAATTCTGTCTATTTCGGTCAGTTCAATAGATTCGTTTTTACCAGCTTCGTATTCAACTGGTTCTTTGGTATCCTGAAGGGTTCTTACAACATTTGAGTCTTCGTAATTGAGCTTATGGTCAAGCATTGAAGAATCACCAAGATGGCTCATAAGAGTAAAGCAGCTATGTTCTTCATCCATCAGCCATGTAGAACCACGTTCTATTTCTGTTATCTCGGCAATAGCGTTCATTGCCATATCTAACAGAGCCTGAAGCTGCAATTCAGACGAAATCATCTGAGAAGCCTGATAAAGAATACTAACTTCCTGTATCTTTTCGTCTAGTCTTACATTGGCTTCACGCAATTCTGACAGTAATAAGAAGTTATTGATAGCAACAGAAATATTGCGTGAAAGCGTCTTGAAGCAACTCAGTTCTTTTTCATTCAACTGAACTTCTTTCAATTTGCGGCCAACAACGACAAGACCAATAAGCTTTCCTCTGACTTTTAATACTGAAACTGAATCGAGGTTATCTTCCTTGAAGTTTTCAAGTAGTGAAGATAAATGCTTAAAATCTTCTACACGGTAAGTTAATTCTTCTGAATCACCATCTAAGGCATTCAGTTCTTCCGATGTAACTTCTGCTTCCAGAGATTTTTTAGAAAGTTTCCAAGAGCAGCGCAAAGCTACCTTCTTGTTGTAATTATCAAACAAGAAGATACCGCCCTTACGAACGCCTAAAGTACCAAGCAAAAGATGCAATAGGGATTTCAACTGAGCATCAAAGCTTGTTACGCGGCAAAGTTCGTCGCCTATATCGCTAAGGGCACCAAGTACATATTCATAGCGAAGTACCTGTTGCTGAGCAATCTGTTCTGAGTCTTCCATCTAAATCAACCTTTATACTTAGCTA
>JAZUDR010000078.1:0-6802 GCA_045639725.1 Candidatus Avigastranaerophilus sp.
CATCGACTCTATAAAGAGAGTTGAAATCATGTCTGCTATGCAGGAAAGATGCCCAGAAGCTCCTGTTGTTCAGCCTGACCAGCTCAGCAACCTGAGAACACTTGCACAAATAATGGATGTTCTTGGGCCAACAACCAGTAATGTAGCAACTGCATCTGTAGCAGCTCCTGCAGTTTCAAACAACGCTTCCAAAATAAAGGAAGCCCTTATAGCTGTAGTATCTGAAAAAACCGGTTACCCGGCTGAAATGCTGAATATGGATATGGACATGGAAGCCGACCTTGGTATCGACTCTATAAAGAGAGTTGAAATCATGTCTGCTATGCAGGAAAGATGCCCAGAAGCTCCTGTTGTTCAGCCTGACCAGCTCAGCAATCTGAGAACACTTGCACAGATTATGGATGTTCTTGCACCAGCAAGTGCAAATGTCACTACCATGCCAGTATCTGCACCTGCTGCCACAGCAGGCAACAATGGCAATGCTGCCAAAATAAAAGAAACCCTTATTGCTGTTGTGTCTGAAAAAACCGGTTACCCGGCTGAAATGCTGAATATGGATATGGACATGGAAGCCGACCTTGGCATCGACTCTATAAAGAGAGTTGAAATCATGTCTGCTATGCAGGAAAGATGCCCAGAAGCTCCTGTTGTTCAGCCAGACCAGCTCAGCAACCTGAGAACTCTTGCACAGATTATGGATGTTCTTGCTCCAGCCTGCAATGCTGCACAAACAGTCGCAGCTCAGGTTACAGTTTCAAAAGTAGCTGAAGTAGCTTTTGAGGAAGAACCAGCTGAAGATTTTGAACTGAAAAGAACTATCATAAAAGCAGTAGAAACAGGTAAACCAGAAGGTCTTAAGCTGTTGAACAAAGGCGACAAAGTTGTAATAAGCAATGACGATGCCGAGCTTTCCAAAGTACTCTCTGACAAGCTGGCAGAAAAGCAGATTAGCGCAGAAACTATGAGCTTGGCAGATATGATAGACGGTAAATTCCCAAAGGATGCAAAGGCACTTGTAGTTTTGGCACCAAAGCCTGAAAAGGCAGTGCTCAATCTTTGGGAAGACAGTTCCATCGAATGGCTAAAAGATGCATTCATGGCAGTAAAAGAAGCTGGTGCTACATTAAAAGCCAACAAAGGTATATTAGCTACAGTATCAAGAATGGACGGTCACTTCGGATTAGCTTCAATGACTAAGAATGTAGACCCAGTCCAGGGTGGTTTAGCAGGTATCAGCAAAACAACAAGATATGAATGGTCTGAAGTAATTTCAAAGGCCATAGACCTTGATTACCGCTTAAAGGACAATAATGCAGCCGCTCAGTTGCTAGCAGAAGAAATTACTGTTGCAGGACCAATGGAAACAGGTTTGAGCAAATCTTCTAGAATCATGATTGAAGAAATAGAAGAACCAAGAGCAGAAAAGACCTCTGCTCCAAAGACATTCCAGGAAGGCGATACCATTATCGTAACCGGTGGTGCAAGAGGCGTAACAGCCCAGACAGCAATTGCTTTTGCAGAAAAGTATAAGACCAATATGGTTCTTATCGGCCGTTCACCACTTCCAGAAGCAGAACCAGCCTGGTTGGCTGCTTTGAAAGATGAAGCAGCAATTAAGCGCGCAATAATGGAAAACAGCGACAAAAAGATTTCTCCGAAGGAACTGGGAGCCGCTTATAAAACCGCCATGGCAAACCGTGAAGTATTAACCAATATAGCTAAGCTCAACAAGCTTGGCATAAAGGTTAAATACTATTCAGCCAGTGTTCTTGATGAAGAACAGGTAGGAAAGGTTGTAGCCGAAATTCGTTCCGAAATGGGCAATATCGCAGGTATCATTCATGGTGCTGGCGTAAAGCGCGACAAAAATATCGAAGACAAAACCCGCGACCAGCTTGATGATGTTATCAACACAAAGGTTAAGGGGCTTAGAAACGTCTTAAAAGCTACCAATGAAGACAATATCAAAGCTATAGTTCTCTTCTCATCATTCTCAGGACGTCAAGGCAGAACCGGTCAGGTTGACTATGCCATGGCTAATGAAGTTCTTAACAAAGCAGCCCAGAAGCTCAAGGTATTGAGAAATGACTGTCACGTAATGGCTTTCAATTGGGGTCCATGGGACGGCGGCATGGTTGATGCATCTCTCCGTAAGGTATTCATCAATGAAGGTATTGGTCTGATTCCGCTAAAAAAAGGTGCCAGATGCCCAATCGTGGAATTATCTAACGACAATGAAGGTGCTGTAGAAATAGGCATCATCGGACTTATTAACGGAAATGAGGCTTTGTCTTCATCAAAAAAAGCCTAAGGGCATTCGACTTCGATCTTAACATCAAGGAGAATGCCTGGTTAAAGTCACATGTGATGAACGGTAAAGCTGTTCTTCCAATGGCTGTGGCATCTGAATTAATGTGCCAGGCTGCAGTATCCAACAACCCTGGTTTGGAATTTGTCGGTTACAATGAAATGAAGCTCCTAAAGGGCGTTGTTCTGAATAATGAATCAGAACTGCTTAAGGTATTTGCCAGCCAGGCAGAACTACAGCCCGATGGAACTTATATTTCTCATGCGGAAATACGAACAGACGGAGTAAAATGGGAACACACAAATGCAAAGGCTGATATAATTCTAGCTCCAAAAGGCCTCACTAGAAAGTCACCTGATGCTGTTGTTGTAGATTCAAATAAAACCTACAGTCGTTCTGTTGAAGAAGCCTACAAGGAATGCCTGTTCCATGGCGAATTCCTTCAGGCTATTACAGAATTCATGGGTTGGTCAGAAAAAGGCATGGTTGCCATCAGTGATACTTCAAAACCGGTTGAAGAATGGTTCTTGAATAGCAGATTCACTAATTGGCAATCTGATCCATTGATGATTGACGCTGCTTACCAGCTCATGATTCTTTGGACAACAGAAGTATTAGGCGCACCATCACTGCCGAACTATGCAAATAGCTACAGACAGTATGTTAAGAGCTTGGACTGCCAGCCTGTCATCATCTCTGCAAAAGCAGCGCCTAAGGGAACCTCTGCAGCTACAGCAGATATACAGTTCAGAAATCAAGACGGAAAAGTCTTAGCAGAAATAAAGGGCTACGAATGTGCTGTTAGTGCAAAGCTCACAGAAGCCTTTAAAAATAGAACTATCGGAGCCTGATTGAAATGAGTCGCGACAGTAAAACCACACCACTAGCCATAGCAATTACTGGTATTGGCGGTATATTCCCAGGAGCAGAAAATCTTGACGGCTTCTGGAAAATGATAGCGGAAGCAAGAACAGCAGCAGAAGTTGTTCCTGATGGTCGTTGGCCCGAACCAGCAACAAGCTATCATGATACCAAGGTTGGTGCCCCAGACAAGGTTCTGTCGCCAAACAACTGTTCGATAAAGCACATCCCCCAGAATTATGAAGGCATAAACTTAAATTCAGACTTCATAAAGACACTGGATCCGCTCTATCAGATAGCTCTTCAAGCAGGTAGAGACGCATTCAAAGACAGCGTAACTGAAGGTCTTGATTTATCAAGAGTCCCTGTAATCATGGCAAACATAGTTCTGCCAACTGATTCGACCTCTAATATCACAAGAAACCTTCATATGCAGCTTCTCAAAGCAGAAGCAGAACACAAAGAAGTTTCACTTGCAGAACTATTCAAGGATAACCCATACAACCGTTACTCTGCAGAATTACCTGCTGGCTTGATTGCTGCTGGTCTTGGTCTTGGAGGAGGTTGCTATACCCTTGATGCAGCATGCGCTTCATCATTATATGCCATAAAGCTTGCCTGCGAAGAATTAGTCAGCGGACGTGCTGATGCAGTTCTTACAGGTGGTGCTTCAAGACCATCCTCACAGTTTACCCAGATGGGCTTCTCACAGCTAAGAGCATTATCTAGAAGTGGAATCTGCCGACCTTTCGATAAGCGTGCAGATGGTTTGCTTGTAGGTGAAGGCGCTGGTATGTTTATGCTAAAGCGTCTTGAAGATGCAATAAAAGCAGGTGACAAGATTTATGGCGTTATACGTGGCATAGGTCTTTCAAATGACGTAGGCGGAAGTCTGTTAGCACCTGACAAAGAAGGTCAGGTAAGAGCCATGAGAGCGGCTTATGCTCAGGCAAACTGGTCGCCCGCTGATATTCAGCTAATAGAATGTCATGGCACAGGAACTCCTAAGGGTGACGCAGTAGAAACAAGCAGTATTAAAGAAATTTTAGCTGGCACAAATTCAAAGGGCTGTGTCATTGGCTCAGTAAAATCCAATGTAGGTCACCTGTTAACAGCCGCTGGCGCAGCAGGTTTGATGAAGCTTGTTCTGTCTTTAAAAAACAAGCAGCTCCCACCAACAGCAGGATACGAAATACCAGACGAAAGACTTGGTCTTGAAGGCACACCGATAAAGATTCTTCAAAAGCCCATAGACTGGAATCCTGTAGCAAACGGTGAGCCACGTCGTTGTGCATTAAGCGCTTTCGGTTTTGGTGGTATTAACGGTCACGTTTTAATTGAAGAATATTTAAAAGACAAGACCTCCACTGAAGGTAATTATTTTAACGATAAACCGTCTGAAGTTGCTATTGTAGCTATGGATGCCACAGTTGGTTCACTAAACGGACTTAAAGATTTCCAACATGCAGTTTTAAACTGTGAACCAGCCAAGAAACCCATCTCTGAAAAACGTTGTCTGACAAAACAGGAAATACCTTGGCTTAAAGAAGGCGCTTTCATAGATGAAGTAAATATTATTCCAGGCGAATTCAAGATTTCTCCGTTAGAAATTCCTGAAATTCTTCCTCAGCAGCTTTTGATGCTGAAAACTGTTTCCAATGCTATTAAGAGTTTAACAGGCAAGCAGGCTGACCGCCTTAAATGGGGCACATATATGGGCATCAGCCAGGATTTTGACGCATCAAACTTTGCTTCACGCTGGGCAATAAAGAAGGATGCAAAGGCTTTCGGTCTTGATAATCGAGATGAAAAAGAGCTTTGCGATGGAATCACCCCACCCCTTGATAATGCAAGAACAGTGGGTGCCTTAGGTGGAATAGTAGCAAGCCGTATAGCAAGAGAATACAGCATTGGTGGTCCTTCACACACATTCTCCAGTGCAGAAAACTCTGGTCTGTCTGCCTTAGAAGCAGCCACAAGAGCTTTACAGCGTGGTGAAATAGACACTGCTGTTGTTGGTGCAGTTGATTTTGCAGGTGACCTGCGTAATATGCTGGCAGCAGACAAGCTGAGACCATATTCTAGAAATAATTCTTCAGTTCCTTTTGATAAAGCCACAGATGGTGCGTTCCCAGGTGAAGGCGCAGCAGCCGTAATTTTGAAACGTAAGGAAGACGCCATAAAAGACGGAGATAGAATCTTTGCCATCGTAAAAGGCTTTGGCAAAGGCAGTTCTTCACTTTTTGAAAATGCTGAATCCACAAAGAAGGCTTATTCAAAAGCCATCAATCAAGCCTGGAAGGAATCTGGTTTTAATCCACAGAATGCTGGTTTATTAGAAACCAACGGTAGTGGTTTTCCAATAGAAGACAAAATCGAAGCTGAAGCCATTGCTGAGTTTATGCCTGTAAGAGAAGACAAAAAGGAAGATACCTTTAAGAACAATGATCAGCTTTGCGCAATATCAAGCACCAAAATGGTCACAGGTCATACAGGTGCCGCTTCAGGTCTTATCTCTGTTGTAAAAGCCGCAATTTGTTTACATCAGCAGATTTTGCCGGCATTCAAAACACTTCAGAATCCGATAGAAGCCATTGGTGGTCGTAAGGATGCATTCTTCACACCAAATCAACCGCAGTTCTGGCTTCGCAACAAAATAAGCGGTCCTAGAACAGCAGGTGTTAGTAGCATAGGCATTGACGGCTCTGTATACCACACAGTCCTTGAAGGCTTTGAAGAAGACACCAAGCTTTCAGCAGATGCCCAGGAAGCCACAAATCTTTCCCGCGAATTTCCAACAGGCGAACCAGCCGATGCTATTTTCATAATTGGCGGAAAGAGTCCATGTGACTTGCGAGAAAGAGTTTCTGCACTCTGCAATCTCGAATCTGACAATATTCAGATGCTTGCAAAGGAATATTGGCAACAATGCCCACCAAGACCAGAAAGCAGAATATATTGCTCAATAGTTGCTAGTTCTATTCCAGAATTACATAAGAGAGCTGAATTTGCTGTCAGACATCTTTATACAAAAGAAAACGAGCCAATAGTCCAAGGGCCGGAAGTAAACGACCGCATTTTCTTTGATCCAAAGCCTAAGGCTACCGAAGGTAAGGTCTGCTTTGCTTTCCCAGGCTCAGGTAACCATTTCCTCGGAATGGGCCTTGAATTAGGTGCTACATGGCCGGAATTCCAAAGAAAGCTTGATAGTCAGTATGAATTACTGGCCGCACAGTTTGGCGCAAGAAGAATTGCACCATGGCGCTTAGCCTATGAAAAAGGCTGGGAAGATAAAGCCATGCAAGAATTGATTGACGACCACAATTCGCTGGTTTTCAGCCACGTATCCTGCTGTTCACTTGTCAGTGACGTTGTTAGAAGCTTTGGTATTGAGCCACAGATAATCATGGGCTATAGCCTTGGTGAAACTGCCGGAAACTATGCTACTAGAACCTGGACAAGCCGTGATGAAATGATTCGCAGAATGAGATGCTCGAATCTCTTCACAACTGAGTTGATTGGTCGTTACAATTCTGCACGAAAATACTGGGGCCTTGATGATAATGCTGAAATAGACTGGTTGCTAGGTATGGTAACCTGCTCTGCTTCAGAAGTTGAAAAATACCTCAAGGA